>NZ_JAPCJD010000046.1:0-32812 GCF_027707845.1 Aeromonas sp. QDB14
AGGCAGAGAAAATCCAAGCAAAACAACACGTTAGACGGTATTATTAATTCGCTTGCCGCTTAAGGTTCTGTACATGAACAGCTTCATGGTAACAACACCTGTATTTATATACAGGCATTATAGCGCACCACCTTTGAACCAGCGCAAGTCCCGCATGCCACTGATGACGTACCATGGCGCCAACAAATAACAAAGAGATCAGTATGAGTCACAATCTGTGTGCCCTACCGAAAGAGCAACAAGAACGGATCGAGGTCGAGAAGGCCGCCGCATATGCGGTATGGAAGGAGCGCAACGGCCACTTGGCCAGCGCAGAAAGCGAAGCAAGCCTGCATAAAGGTGAGCTGGGCAGCTATTTTCTCGAGCAAGTGGGTAAATACAAACGAGGTTAATTATCTCAAGCTGGACTGAACGCGCCTCAGTGGACGTCTTGCCATCACGCATCCGCCTGAAAACACGACATGTTAAAAACCTCAGTATCGAGGCTGAGCGGCTGGCCCGGTATAGTCAATCGAGTTCACGTCAGAGGAGAGATGCAATGAGTCACCAACCCGGCTTTTGGTTAGCGACACGCCAGTGGTCGCTGGCCGCACTGCTGCTGAGCCTAACGCCGCAAGTCGTGTTTGCAGCCGACTGCACCTATCGAAAAGATGCATTGGGCCATACCCGCTATCAATGTGACGATGGCAAGCAGGGCACCTTACGTGAGGATGCGCTTGGCAACATCAAAGACTCGGGAACCGGAACGACCTGGCGTAAGGACGCGCTCGGCAATCTTAAGAGGAGCGATGGCACTACCTATCGGCAAGACGCGCTGGGCAATATTCGCGGCAGCAATGCCAAAACCGGTGAACGGGTGACATGGCGTGAAGATGCACTTGGTCAGTTGCGTGCATCTGATGGCACCGTCTGTCGAACCAACGCGCTGGGGCAACTCAAATGCCGTGGCGAGAGCACACCGCCGGCCTTGCTGGAAGGCAAATGATGGCTTTTGCAGCAAACGATCTGCCTATCCGTCACTGATGTGATATCCACCATGGTTGCCACGGGGTCAAGTGGGTAAACTCGTTGGCAATCTCTGGCGTGCTCACCCGTATGGGTGCAAACAATCGCCTCTTTTCGTTTTCCATGCGCCCTTGGCGCAAACTGACTCTTATTGGAACCCTTTCCATGGCTATCAAGAAAAACGAACTCTACTCCTCCCTGTGGGCCAGTTGCGATGAACTGCGCGGTGGCATGGACGCCTCCCAGTACAAGGACTATGTGCTCACCCTGCTGTTTGTGAAGTACGTTTCCGACAAGGCCAAGGGTAACCCCTACGCCATGATTGAGGTGCCGCACGGGGCGAGTTTTAGTGACATGGTGGCGCTCAAGGGGACCGCGAATATCGGCGAGGCGATCAACCTCACCATCTCGGCGCTGGCCGAAGCTAATGATCTCAAGGGCGTCATCGACATCGCCGACTTCAACGATGAGGACAAGCTCGGCAAGGGCAAGGAGATGATCGACCGCCTGACCAAGCTGATTGGCATCTTCGAGGGGCTGGATCTCTCCGCCAACCGCACCGAGGGCGATGATCTGCTAGGCGATGCCTACGAATACCTGATGCGCCACTTTGCCACCGAATCGGGCAAGTCCAAGGGGCAGTTCTATACCCCGGCCGAGGTGTCGCGCATTCTGGCCAAGGTGATCGGCATCAGTCGCCAGACGCCGCAAGATGCCACCGTCTACGATCCCACCTGCGGCTCCGGCTCCTTGCTGCTCAAGGCCAGTGACGAGGCGGGACCCAAGGGGCTCACCATCTACGGTCAGGAGATGGATAACGCCACCAGCGCCTTGGCGCGCATGAACATGATCCTGCACGACAATCCGACCGCCAAGATCTGGAAGGGCAATACCCTGGCCGCGCCCCAGTGGAAGGAGGGCAACAACCAGCTCAAGTGCTTCGACTTTGCCGTCGCCAACCCGCCCTTTTCCAACAAGAACTGGACCAGCGGCCTGGATGCTGAGCACGATGAGTTTGGCCGCTTTGTCTGGGGCGTACCGCCGGAGAAAAATGGCGATTACGCCTTCTTGCTGCACATCATCAAGAGCCTCAACAGCCGCGGCAAGGGGGCGGTGATCTTGCCCCACGGCGTGCTGTTCCGTGGCAATGCCGAGGCGCGCATCCGCGAGAATCTGCTCAAACAAGGCTTTATCAAGGGCATCATCGGCCTGCCTGCCAACCTCTTCTACGGCACCGGCATTCCGGCCTGCATCATCGTCATCGACAAAGAGACGGCGCACCAGCGCGCCATCCAGGCCAACGGCTACAGCAGCCAGAGCCTGTTTATGATCGATGCCAGCAAAGGCTTTATCAAAGATGGCAACAAGAACCGGCTGCGCGAGCAAGACATCCACAAGATCGTCGATACCTTTACCCGCGAGCAGGTGATCCCCCGTTACAGCCGCGCCGTGCCGCTCTCCGAGATCGCCGCCAACGACTACAACCTGAATATTCCGCGCTATATCGATGCCAGCGAGGCCGAAGATCTGCACGATCTGGCCGCCCACCTCAAAGGCGGCATTCCCCATCGCGATATCGACGCCCTGGGCGCTTACTGGCAGGTGTTTCCGACCCTGCGGGCCGATCTGTTTGCTCCGGCCCATGCCGGTTATAGCCATGGCTTGGTGGAGGCCGCCAAGGTCAAGGGCACCATACTGGCGCACCCCGAATTTGTCCGTTTTGCCACTGCGTCGCTTGAACCCTTCTCGCGCTGGTTTACCGAGTGCCATCTGGCCGAGATAACACCGGGCGAATCCCCAAAAGCCTTGATCGACGAGATCAGCGAATCGCTGCTTGCCACCTATGCGCCGCTGCCGCTGCTGGATAACTACGATATCTACCAACTGCTGCTGGACTACTGGCACGCCGTGATGCAGGACGATGTCTATGTGCTCTCCCAGGATGGCTGGGCGGCGGGCAAGGTGCTGCGCGAGCTTAAAGTCGACAAGGGCGAAAAGCTTAAAGAGACGCCGGATCTGGTGCTGGGCAAGAGCAAATACAAGGCCGAGCTGCTGCCGCCAGCCTTGCTGGTGGCCCGCTTCTTTAGCGATGAGCAGGCTGACATCGACGCCCTGCAGGCCGCCGCGGATGAGGCAAGCCAAGCCTTGGAAAGCTATCTGGAAGAGCAGGGCGGCGAGGAGGGGCTGCTGAGTGACGCCGCCAACGACGCAGGCAAGATCAACGCTGCGAGCCTGAAGGCGCGACTCAAGCAGGCCAGCGATGCCGATGAAAAATCGGCGCTAAAAACCGCCATCAAGCGGTTCGAAGCCGAAAGCCAGGCTAAAAAGGCGGTAAAAGAAGCGCAAGAGGCGCTGGATCGGACGGTGGTGGCCCGTTACCCCAAGCTGACTGAGAGTGAGATCAAGCAACTGCTGGTGGAGGATAAGTGGCGCGCCAGCTTGCAGGCCGCCATCGAGGCGGAGATTGAGCGCATCACCCAGCAGCTGGCCAACCGCGTCAAGGAGTTGGAGGAGCGCTACCGCGCCACCCTGCCGCAACTGACCCAGCAGGTCGCAGATCTGGAGGCCAAGGTGGCCGCGCATCTCAAAAGCATGGGGCTGGAGTGGGCATAATGGCAGAGCAGATGATGCAAGAGGCAGCAGGCAAGACTATTCCGGCAGGCTATAAGCAGACCGAGGTGGGGGTTATTCCGGAGGATTGGAGTGTTTATGATTTGCCTGATGTTATTTGGTATCAGGAAGGCCCTGGGCTTAGAAAATGGCAGTTCCAGCCAAAAGGATTAAAGGTAATTAACGTCACCAATCTACAAGATGATGGATTTCTTGACCTTGATAAGACGGAACGACATATCTCATGGGATGAGTTCGAGAAAACCTATAAACATTTTATGTGTGATGCAGGGGATTTGGTCATTGCATCCTCTGGCAACTCATATTGCAAATCATCAACGGTGCGGGAATGTGATCTGCCTTTGTTAATGAATACAAGCGTTATTCGGTTTAAGCCGATTAATGATTTTTCTAAAGGCTATATGGATATTTATTTGCGTTCTCAAAGTTTCAAGGAGAAAATAGATCTTCTCATTACTGGTGGTGCTCAGCCAAATTTTGGCCCTGCGCATTTAAATAAAATTAAAATTCCTGCTCCAACCGATTATTACGAACAAACCGCCATTGCCAATGTGCTGTTGGATAGTGATGCGCTGATAGGTGCGCTGGAGCAGCTGATCGCCAAAAAACAGGACATCAAGAGCGCCACCATGCAGCAACTGCTGACCGGCCGCACCCGCCTGCCCACCTTCGCCCTGCGCCCCGATGGCACCCCAAAAGGCTATAAGCCCAGCGAACTGGGGGAAATTCCGGAGGATTGGGAGGTTGCTCCATTCGGAAAGTTATTTGAAACATCTATATCTAGGAAGAACTTGAGAGCTACAGACTGGGTTTCTTTTGTTGGAATGCAAGATGTGACAGAAGCGGCTCAATTGCAAAATCAAACTAGTATCACCTATGAAAAAGTAAAAACTGGCTTTACATACTTTGAACGTGGTGATGTTCTGGTGGCAAAAATAACGCCTTGCTTTGAAAATGGTAAGGGGTGCTATACAAAAGAATTAAAATCTGATGTTGGTTTCGGGAGTACAGAGTTTCATGTTTTAAGAGCTGTGGCTAATGCTGATTCAGTTTTTATTTATTATTGGACCACTCAGGGTTATTTTAGAAAGCAACTTGAGTCAGAAATGGTTGGAAGTGCTGGGCATAGAAGAGTGCCATTCCCCGCTATTCAGAGCTATATGATTCCATGTTCAATGAATAAACAAGAACAAACCGCCATCGCCACTATTCTGTCCGATATGGATAACGAGCTGCAGGCGCTGACCCAGAAGCTGGAGAAGGCTCGCGCCATCAAGCAAGGCATGATGCAGCAATTGCTGACCGGCAAAATTCGCCTGCCGCTGGAGGTGGGCGCATGAGTTCAGCTCAACCTGATGACCGCCTCTGCAGCGAGCCTTGCCATCGTGCTCACCCTGCACCGGATTTGCTTGACCGTTGCTTGACCGTTGCTTGACTGGGGCGGTTGTTTATTGGCGCGATAGATGTTTATCTATCTGATAAACAAGAGATACTTTTATTGTGAGTTGCTTGATTGCGAACGGAAATGTCACCCGCTTTTCGTATGCGGGGGCGGTAGTCATTGGTATGTTATCAAGCGTTGGGCATCGCAGGAGCTAGCCACCCATGGCCTATGACTATAGCCAGAGCCTGAATCCGGAGAAGGCGCTGATATTCCGGATCGTGCATCGGGATAATCTGGAATGGATCCTGACCCATGGCCTGTGGGCGGGGAATGGCCAGCAGCAAAATCCGCACTGGGTGCATATCGGGCTGTCGGAGCTGATTGCCAAACGTGCTCGCCATCCGGTGCCACTGGCCCCTTACGGCGTACTGAATGACTATGTGCCCTTTTACTTCACGCCGTTTTCTCCCATGCTCAGCAATATTCACGCGGGGCGAGGTGTTCCCCAGCGTGAAAATGATGAAATATTGATCCTGGTTTCCAGTCTGCATCGCATGGCCGAACTGGGGTTGCCGTTTGTGTTTACCGATAGCCATGCTTATTACCAGTGGGCCAATTTCTATGACGACCTTGGCGAATTGGGACGGATTGATTGGCCTCTTCTGCAGCGCCGTGATTTCAAGCGTGACCCGGATGATTTGAGCAAGCTGGAACGCTATCAGGCCGAAGCCTTGATCTATCAGCATTGTCCCATCGAGGCGTTGCAGGGCGTGGTGTGTTACAACGAAGAAATAAAGAACAGCGTGGAACAATGCATCGGGTAGGGGTCGCGCGCCCCGTCTATGTCCGTGATGGGTGGTATTTCAGATGATTCGATATACAACAGGCAATCTGCTGGATGCTCCGGCCGAAGTACTGGTGAATACCGTCAACACGGTTGGTGTCATGGGGAAGGGGATCGCCTTGATGTTCAAGGAGCGGTTCCCGGCCAATATGCGTGCCTATGCAGAGGCGTGCAAACAGGGCGAGGTCGTCACCGGTAAGATGTTTATTACCCAAACGGGTGAGCTGCTAGGGCCGCGCTGGATCGTGAACTTTCCGACCAAACAGCACTGGCGTAACCCGGCTCAGATGGCGTGGATCCAGGATGGTTTGCAGGATCTGCGGGCCTGGTTACAAGCTCAGCAGGTCTCTTCGATTGCCATTCCGCCGCTGGGGGCTGGCAACGGCGGTTTGCCTTGGCCGGAGGTCAAACAGGCGATTGAAACGGCATTGGGTGATCTGGATATCGATATCCTGCTCTATGAGCCCAGTAGCCAATACCAAAATGTGGCCAAGCGGGGCGGGGTAGCGGAGCTGACGCCAGCTCGGGCCTTGATTGCTGAACTGGTGCGTCGCTACTGGTTTTTGGGGATGGAGTGCAGCTTGTTGGAAATCCAGAAACTAGCCTGGTTTCTGGCTCGGGTCATTGGCCGAAATCCGCAGGGTGATCCGCTGCAGTTGCAGTTTAAGGCCCATCGTTATGGACCTTATGCTAACAATCTGACTCATTTGCTCAATGCGATGGATGGCAGTTATCTGCAGTCTGACAAGCGCATTCCGGACAGCAAGCCATTCGATGTCATCTGGTTTAATGAGGCCAAAAAACAAGAGCTTGCCGTTTATCTCAATACCGAGGCCAAAGCGTTTTTGCCAATACTGGAGCAGACGACCGCGTTGATCGATGGTTTTGAGTCGCCCTATGGCATGGAGTTATTGGCCACGGTGGATTGGCTGATGGCTAAAGAGGGCTGTGCGCCAACGGTGAGCGCGCTGCGAGAAGGTTTGCACCGCTGGCCAGCGGGAACCCCGTGGGGGGAGCGTAAGGCGCGGCTGTTTGACGATCGCAGTCTGCAGATCGCCTTGACCCGTTTGCAGCAGGGGTTGGTGTAGCGAATAAGAGCGGCTGCGTGGTTGTGGCGGGTGCTTGAGAGAATAACAGGGATAGAACGCATGAATTCAGTCGGCCAACGGGAGCGGGCAACCCAGAACCGCGTGATCAAGTTATTTCAAGCGGAGCTGGGCTATCGCTATCTGGGGGATTGGCATACTCGGGAAAACAACCGCAACATCGAGCCGGAGCTGTTGACCGCTTGGTTGGCGGGGCGAGGTGTGGACGCTGCGCTTATCCCCAAGGTGCTAAGGCAACTGGATCGGGCGGCGAGCCTGGGCGAAGGGCGCATCCTCTATGACGCCAACAAGGAGGTCTATCGCCTGCTGCGCTATGGCGTGAAGGAGAAAGTCGGGGCGGGCGAGCAGAACCAGACCGTTTGGCTTGTTGACTGGGCCAATCCGCAGGCCAATGACTTTGCCATTGCCGAAGAGGTCACGGTTAAGGGCGAGAATAAGAAGCGGCCGGATCTGGTGCTCTATGTCAACGGCATTGCCCTTGGCGTTATTGAACTCAAGCGATCCACGGTCTCTGTCTCTGAAGGTATCCACCAGAACCTGGATAACCAGAAGAAGGATTTCATCCGTAATTTCTTCACCACCATGCAGCTGGTGATGGCGGGCAACGACACTCAGGGCGTGCGTTACGGCACCATTGAAACCGCCGAGAAGTATTATCTGGAGTGGAAAGAACCAACCGAATCAACGGACTTCCCGGGGGCCAATCTGCTGGATCGGCACCTGGCGCAGCTATGCAACAAGGCGCGTTTTCTGGAGCTGATCCACGACTTTATGGTGTTTGATGCGGGCACCAAGAAAACCTGCCGTCATAACCAGTATTTTGGCATCAATGCCGCCAAGGCCTATATCCGTCGCCGTGATGGCGGCATCATCTGGCATACCCAGGGTAGCGGCAAGAGCCTGACCATGGTCTGGCTGGCCAAGTGGATCCGCGAGAATGTGACCGACAGCCGAGTGCTCATCATCACCGACCGTACCGAACTCGATGAACAGATCGAAAAGGTATTCAGCGGGGTCGAGGAGGAGATCCTGCGCACCAAGAGTGGGGCCGATCTGGTGGCCCGGCTACATGCCCATAATCCTTGGCTTATCTGCTCTTTGGTACACAAGTTTGGACGTTCCTCAGAAACTGACGCGGATGACGAGGACGACAGCAGTTCCGATGACTTTATCGCCGATATGCGCCGCAGTTTGCCCTCGGACTTCAGCCCCAAGGGCAAGCTGTTTGTGTTTGTCGATGAGTGCCACCGCACTCAGTCCGGTAAGTTGCATGGGGCGATGAAGAGCCTGTTGCCGGAGGCGTTGTTTATCGGTTTTACCGGTACGCCGCTGATGAAGGTGGACAAGAAGAAATCCATCGAAATATTCGGCCCCTACATTCACACCTACAAGTTCAACGAGGCGGTGAGTGACGGCGTGGTGCTGGATCTGCGCTACGAGGCGCGGGATATCGACCAGCGGGTCAAATCCCAGAAGAAAGTAGATGAGTGGTTTGAGACCAAGACCAAGGATCTCTCCCGACTGGGCAAGCAACAGCTCAAACAGAAGTGGGCCTCGATGCAGAAGCTGCTCTCCAGTCGTTCGCGACTGGAGCAGATAGTGGCCGATATCCTGCTCGACTTTGATCGTAAGCCTCGGCTGGCTGATGGTCGCGGCAATGCCATGCTGGTCTGCTCCAGCGTCTATCAAGCCTGCAAAAGTTACGAGATGTTTAGCCAGGCCGGTTTTGCAGGAAAGTGCGCCATCGTCACCAGTTATCAGCCCAATGCCAGTGAGATCAAGGGTGAGGAGACCGGCGAAGGGCTGACGGAGAAGCTGGCCAAGTACAACATCTACCGCAAGATGCTGGCCGACTATTTCGAGCAGTCGGAGGATGAAGCCGCCAAGCGGGTGGAGGAGTTCGAGAAGGTCGTCAAGCAACGCTTTATCAAGGAGCCGGGCCAGATGCGGCTGCTCATCGTGGTTGATAAGCTGCTGACCGGTTTTGACGCGCCTTCTGCCACCTACCTCTACATCGACAAAAAAATGGCCGATCACAACCTGTTCCAGGCTATCTGCCGGGTCAATCGGCTTGATGGCGACGACAAGGAATACGGCTACATCATCGATTACAAAGATTTGTTCAAATCGTTGGAGAAGACGGTCAACGACTATACGGCTGAAGCCTTCTCAGGCTATGACAAGGAGGATGTGGCCGGGCTGCTTAAAGATCGGCTGGCGCAGGCCAAAGCGGATCTGGATAACGCTCTGGAAGCCGTCCGTGCCTTGTGTGAGCCAGTGAAGGCACCCAAGTCGCAACGCGATTATCAGCATTATTTTTGCTGTGAGCCGGGAGCCGATGAAGCGGCGCTGAGCGAGAAAGAGGCATTGCGGCTGACCCTCTATCAGTTGGTGGCCAAGTTGATCCGCGCCTTTACCAATCTGGCGGGTGAGCTGGAGGAGGCGGGTTACAGCGCCTCGCAGGCCGCCTCGATCAAGCAGGAGGTCGAACACTTCGCCAAGGTCCGGGATGAGATCAAGCTGGCCAGTGGTGATCTGGTGGATATGAAGCAGTTCGAGCCGGGCATGCGCCAGATGCTGGATCTGTGGGTGGATGCCGACCCCAGCGAGACGCTGATGGACTTTGAGGAGCTGGGGCTGCTGGAGCTCATTATCCAGCGCGGCCCCGAGGCGCTGGATGGGTTGCCCAAGGAGATGCGCGACAATCAGGAGTCGATGGCCGAGGCGATTGAAAACAACGTGCGCCGGACCATCGTCGATGAGAACCCGGTCAACCCCAAATACTACGAGAGGATGTCGGTGCTGCTCGATGAGCTGATCGATCTGCGCCGCCAGCAGGCCATCTCCTATCAGGAGTATCTGGAAAAGGTCCGCGAGCTGGCCAAGCAGGTGAAATATCCACAGAGCCATAGCCAGAGCGCCTACCCAGAGAGCATAGACACGGCAGCCAAACGGGCACTCTATGACAATCTGGGCAAGGATGAGCTGCTGGTGGCCAGGATTGATACCGCTGTGCGTTATACCAAGAAGGCCGATTGGTATGGCGATCGCTTCAAGGAGCGGGAGATCGCGTTTGCCATTGCCGAAGAAACCAAGGGATACGATGTGACCGTTGCCGAGGTGATGGAGCTGGTGAAAGCGCAGCAGGAGTACCACTGATGCCCCTGATCACCATTGGTGAGCTCACGCTGGAGTTGCAGCATAAGGGGATCAAGAACCTGCACATCAATGTGCTGCCCCCTGATGGTCGCGTGCGCGTCTCGGCCCCGGCGTCGCTGTCACAGACGGCCATCAGAATGGCCGTGGTCAGACGCTTGCCGTGGATCCGGCAGCAACAGGCCCACTTTCAGGCGCAGCCACGTCAGAGCGAGCGCCAGATGTGCAGCGGCGAGACGCACTACCTTTGGGGACGGGGCTATCGATTGGAGGTGATCCCGGTTGAGGGAGCGCACAGCGTCAAGCTACAAGGGGGGTGGATCCGGATGCGGGTTCCCGCTCATTATGACGCCGCGAAGCGAGAAGCCTTGCTACTGGGCTGGTATCGCCAATTGCTACGCCAGCGGTTGCCGATATTGATGGCCAAGTGGCAGGCCTTGCTCAACGTCACCCCTTCGTTTGTCGGTATCAAACGGATGAAGACCATGTGGGGGAGCTGCAAAACGGATACGGCCCGCATCTGGATTAACCTCGAACTAGTCAAGAAGCCCCCTGAATGCCTGGAATTTATTGTGGTTCATGAACTGGTGCATCTGTTAGAACGCAAACATAACCAGCGATTTATCACACTGATGGATACCCATCTGCCCAACTGGCGCGAGCATCGCGAGAAGCTCAACAAGATGCCGCTGGCATTTAATCGGTGGGGGTATTAGGGCTGGTTTAGCCACGATTTATTCTTCCAAAAAGTAATCTGAATCCAGGGTTTTAATGGTGAGGGTCTGGCGGGTAGTGACGCCGACGCCGTATTCGATCATCAGGGCGGCAAGACGGGCACCGTCGATCAGCACGATGCGCTTCTCAATCAGTCCGACATACTCCTGCGCCTCACGGCTAAAGCTGGAGGTGGTGATAAAGACCCCTTTGCGGGCCTTGTGCAGATCCAGCGCCCCCGCGAAGGACTGGATCTCGGGACGCCCCACGGTTTTGTCGGTGTAGCGCTTTGCCTGCAGGTAGATGGAGTCGAGCCCCAACCGGTCTTCCTTGATGATGCCATCGATGCCGCCATCGCTTTGGTAACGGGTGGTGCGGGCGGCATCCTGCTGGCTGCCGCCATAGCCCATGGCCACCATCAGATCGACCACCAGCTGTTCAAAGAAACGAGGGGAAAGGCCCAAGATCTCGGCAAGCAGGTCATCGGCAAGGGAGCGATTGATGGCAGATAGTGCCTGCTCAATCTGCTCTTGAGGGGTGCTGGCCTGCTCTGGTGTTGGCGTGTCTGTCGGGATCGCCATGGCTTGTTGCGTATTGCCTGCGCTCTCACTGGAGGCCAGGGTAAACGCCACGAACTCGTTGAATTGGGCCAGATAGCGGTTGTCGATAGTATGTCCCGAGACTAGCGCCGCCTTACCCCGTTCGGTGATAAGGCAAATGCCCCGCTTGGGTTGCTCGATGAGTCCTGCCTTGACCAGATAGGTCTTGGCCCAGCCAACCCGACTGCGCAGCGTGGTTTGGCGACCACTGGGCAAGGTGTCAGCCAACTGCTCCGGAGTAAAGGCGTAGTGCTGGCAAACCCGCTCGAATACCTCACGTAGAGAGCGGGCGACACCATCGGCCAATACCTTGAGCACGGCAGGCATCATGGCTTCATAGCTGGGCAGGGTTTCTTTCATCGGGCAACCAGATCGAGATAAAACAGGGGCTTATCTTGTCACAGCGACCTGCTTGGGGCCAGTTGGTATCGAAGTCACTGGGAGCAACCTCAAAAAAAACAGCGTCACCAAAAAAAGGGAAGGCCATGAATTGGCCTTCCCCAAGACCCACCCACTTATCACGGACGAGTAGGTTTAAAAATGTTACCACAAGCGGATGTGTGGTCACGCCTTGCGGTCAGGATTGGCGTCCATGCTCGCCGCAGGGTAAATACAGATATAGACATAGCCATGGCTACCGAGGGTGTCGGCTTCGCAGGTAAAGCCGCCGTGCTGGATAGTGATGCAGTGCTGACGTTGAGCATCCAGCTCGCCGGTTAGCAGCTTGGCTTCCAGAGCCTTGATGATCTCCGGGAAAGCCAGGTCGAGCTTGGCTATCTGCGTCTCACTCCATTCACCGATCAGACTGGCCCGATCGGATAGAAAATCGAGCCGGTAGCGACTCTGTATCAGACGAGCGCCAAAGCGTGGCGTCACGGTATGGGGCAAACCCCACTGTGCAAAAATCCGAGTGGGGTGGTCTGGCGCTACGGGGTGTTGGTTGTTGGTGTGGGTGGTTGTCGTGGTCATGATTAGCGATACCTCAGTTGAATGTCGATGCAGGTGCCGGGCACGTTGTGGCGCTGGCGTAGTCTGGTCAGGTGCTCAGGGAGTTCGGTCAGGTTTGTCAGCCGCCCCCGGTAGAGCCGAGAAAGATTGATGTAGTCGGGATGGCTCACGGTGATGGTCACCTGATGCCCAGGTTGCCAACGAGCAAACAGGCGGGCTTTGGCTTGCTTGATGGTGGTGATGCCGGGAGCGGGTAGTGTCTGACGGTTTCGCAGGTGCAGTTTGTTGAGCTCGGGGGCATAGTGATGCACCTCGAGTCCGGTGATAAGACGGGTCATGTTCGGTGACTCCAATGATGCAAGGGGCCAGCCTGTGAGGGCTGGCCCTTTATGTTGTTTGTTGATGAGCGGAGACAGTAGGGCGTCAACGAGCGCAGTCAGCCATCTCATTGATAACCGGCTTGCAATTGAGCCGGTCCAGCAGGTGCCGCGAGCCGTATTGAGCCACCAGCCGGTCGATGGCCATCTGGGCACAGGCCGTTCTGCTGGGCTTATTCTCAGGTATTGCGTAACGAGCGGTGAGCCAGCCGCCGAGCAATGCGATGCGGTAGCCACTCGGGATGTGGGTGAGCGAGGTGCCTACGCCCCTCCCGTGAATGAGGAAAGGCACGGCCTGCCCACCGATGTCGATATCCATGCGCTGGCCCTTGAGCTCAAAGGTGGTGAGTTCGCCAGTTTGCGGATGTTTGCCGGGCACCTTGATGGCGATGTTCTTAGCCATGTCACACCTCCGGTTTGGCTTCAAAGTGGCGGGTTACAACGCCCGCCTCCGGGTCGATGCAGATAAACGCCGGGGCTTGCGGGTGGTTCTGGTAGAGTCGCGCCAATTCAGAGCGAAACGCCTCGACGTTCGGCGCAATCACATGGTTGGTATCCCCCTCGGCGTAGGTAAAGGTTTCGAGTTTCTCAGTGTTAATCCAGATACCGAAGTACCAGGCGTCCTCCTCGGTATCGTACTGCTGCCAACCCTGGGCCAGTAGCGTCCGGTCGTAGTAGTAGCGGTCAGCCTGATGGCAACCCCGGTCGATGCGGCAGCCGGTCACTGTAAGTTCAAACGGGATACGCCCCGCCTTGTGGGCCTTTTTGACCCGGCGCAGCAGCTTGAGAGCCTTGGTTCTGCTACGGCCATTACCGAGCGGTTGCGGCTGTCTGGCCCGTAATGCCAGGTGGGTCATTATCTTCGGCGCAGTATTGTGGTGGAGTTGGCCGATAGCAACGGTGAGCTGCTGAGCGGTCAGGGTGTTGTAATCACGCAAGTCATGCATGGTTGGGCGTCCTTCAAATGCAAACGGCCCCTCGGTGTGAGGGGCGGTTAGAGGTCTTGTTTGTGCTGGTGGCCGTGGCTCAGGTGTGACTACTCCAATCCGGCTTGTCATTACTACCGTGGTTGACGTAGGCCCCGACAATTACCCGTTGCCACTCACCGACCGGTTGGCCTGCGGTATTACAAGCACAGCGAAAGCGGGCGAAGTTAATCTCACGCGGCAGGTGTTCACGCATATCCCGTGGGCTGACAAAGAGCGTGGTCTTGTGCAGCACCGGGTTGGGGGCGGCCAAGGGACCACCGATACGCCGTCCCTCCACATCGTGGGCATAGGCAAAGCCCGGCAACATCAACTGCTGGCTGATGAGCTTGGCGAGTGCTGGATGGGCACACATGGCCTCCGCCACGGCGGCCTGGCTAAAGCTGTCGGTAAATTCAATCATGGGTGTTTCTCCTTTTCTGCAGGTGCATGGTAAGCCGCTGCCAGCAGCGCAAATTGTTCGACCAGATAACTGATGCCCAGCTCATCACTGACCCCATCCCCCAGGCGGTGATGCAGGTGTGCCATGTCATCGGCGATGCGTTGAGCCAGGTGGGCTGTTGAGCTCGGTGGTGAGCTTGTCACTGTCAGGGGGATGGAGAGATCCATCACATCTCTCCCCAAGGTGCTTGCTCCCACAGTGACAACCGGGTCAGCACGTCTTGCGCCAGCGCTTGCTGCAACTGCTGTATCACCTTCACCAGCCGAGGTGCCTGCTCAGGGCTCCCGGTCCATTCGCTCGATTGGTACAGAGCGCAGCAGGTGAATTTGTAGAGGGCAACCAGTTCGGCATCGGTGAGTGGTGCCTGGTGGTAACGGTGTGCAGGTTTAAGCGGATTCAGCTTGTTCGAGCGGTGTTGACGTGGTTCCTTACGCTCCTGCTGACGCCCCAGCTGATAGCGATGCCAGACCGCCCGCCGATTGGCGAGCATCATCAGCCTAACCAGCCGGTCAACCCGCCACGTCCAGGTACTGGTGACATCCATTGGCGAGTTCCACCAGAGGGTGCGCAGCAACTCGAGGGTGTAGTGCGGTGGCACCGGGGCATTGCAAAAGCGGTGCAACTGCACGGCAAAAGCAAGGTAGTCCTTGCGATCGATCATGAAGGCAGACATGGGGATGACTCCTTGAAATGAAAAAGGCCACCTGCAGTGAGGTGGCCCTGTGGGTTGTGTCGGGATATCCAGATCATGGTGTTGGACCAGATGATCCGGGTTTGGGATGCTGCCGTTATTCGTGCGCTTGCTCTGCGTCTGGGTGAGCCGCATCGAACAGGATGGCGTAGAGCGCACAATCAATGCCGTTGACGGCATCGTGGTACGGGTAATAGGGCGGTGCGTCTCGGGAGCGCTCGAAGTAGTCGCCAAAGCAGCTGAGGCATTCACGGATCTCGATGGTGGATCCTTGCAGCAAGGTCTCTTTAAGCTGCCAGGCATAAACCTCGTCATCACGGGCCTTGGCGACGGACTTTTCCAGCAATGTCAGCGCATCTTCGTTGCAAGCGGCTGCCAGGCCATGGCGCAGCCTCTCGAGCGTTTCCTCAAGGGAATAGGGATTGGGTAATCGCATGGTGTTTGTCCCTTCTTGGCGCGGCTAATGGCGCAGCTGATGCAGCAGCGCATCAATGGCATCGACACAATCGCTCTGGGTGAGCAGGTAGCCGCTCGGCAGGTGGGTAACGATGGCGGGCTCTGCCTGCATCTCGACGTTGTCAGCAAGCCAGCAACGCAACTCGATGAGGATATCGAGGGCGGTGAGGTGGGTTTTGTCTGGAGGAAGGCTCATAGCTGACCTCTTTCGGCCATCGAGACTACGCCCTCAGCACCGACCACCAGATGGTCAAGTAATCGCACATCGACCAGCGCCAAGGCCTCTTTGAGGGCCTGAGTGAAGACGCGGTCGGAGTGGCTGGGTTCCGGGTCACCACTGGGGTGATTGTGCACCGCGATGATGGCCCCGCAGTTGAGTAGCAAGGCCCGTTTGACCACTTCCCGTGGGTAGATACTGGCGCAGTCGAGAGTGCCACGAAACAGCTCCTCAAAAGCCAATACACGATGCTGGGAGTCAAGAAACAGTGCAGCAAACACCTCGTGTTCCCGGTCCTGCAGCAGGGTTTGCAGCCGCTCAGCGGCCTCTGTGGTACTGGTGATGGCGGAGCCTTTGGCAAGACGCTTGCGAGCAATCTGATTGGCGATACGCAGCAGGTCTTGCTCGGTCACCGGTTCGGTGACGAGATAGGTACCGGGGCATTCCCCGGCTTTGAGTTTGTGGTAACGCATGTGGGGTTCTCCAAATAAACAAAACCCCGGCACGCAGGAAGCATGTCGGGGTTAAAGGCAAAGAGGTTGTTGGTTCACTGTGAGGGGGGGCAGTTGGCCGTGGTGGTGACGCCTTCCCTGGCGGTGGGTTCCTGCTTCACCGGCATTAGTGGTTCGGGGACCTGCACGGTGAGTGGGATAGCAAGAGCCAAGCTCAGCCGTTCCGCCAGTTCATAGGCGGGACCAATGGTGTCGTAGTCAGCTATCCAGGTAGCTAGGGCCAGCTCGCTTGCTCCCATCGCCCGCAGATAGACGCTGTAGCCCTGCACGGTCAGGTACCACCTGCGTCTCGCTATCACGATTGATGGCTTCCAGCTCAACGGCTATCGGTTGTTTGGGAATCTGTCCTCCTCAGTCACCAGTGACGGTGACGGTAAAAAAGCCCAGCTGGGCGTAGACGAGGAAAGCGCCTTGCCACATGTGAAAGAGTTCATGGGCTTCTGTTGGGGGCAGTGGCCCCCATCCCTGCAGATAGTGCTCACCATCGAGGAAGTTGAAATCGAGCTCCTTGCAGAGCTCGGCATCCTGCCCCAGTCCCTGGTAGCAGAAGTCAGTGACGTAATCGAACAGCCAGCCATCAAGACCGCGTATCAGGCGGAGCTCGACCGGATGGACACCCCCTTGTTCGGGTGTGTAGCCGGGATTGCGAAAGTTGAAGGTGAGCTGAGTCTGACGCGCAAGGTCGAGCGCGGTGCGGGTGACCTCCTGCTCAAGCAGAGCCAACAGGGCTGGTGCTACGGGCAGGGTAAAGCCGTCCCGGAAAAAGGGAATGGTCATGGTGTACTCCGAATAAAGGGTTGGGACTAGCGCAGTCGCCAGGGCAGAAGCCAGGTTGGTAGCTTGTTCGTCAGCGGTGTGAGCCGTGCGGTGAACGTAGGCACGGTGGTGCGAATTGGCAGCGGTGGCGTTTGTGCGAGCGTGATGGCTAGCAAGACGGTACTCCATGCCTGGTCTACCTGCTCACTGTGGTGCACGCCCTGGATACACCACGTCACGAAGTGTTCGCAGTTGTTGAACTGCAGGTTGTAAGCCCGCTCTCCCAGCCGTTGATGTGCTCGTGCCAGGCTTTCGCTGGGGCTGTAGTAACGGTGGCTGTACTCACGCAGGTAACAGTCGCCATTGCCTGCAAATATCTCCAACGATGAGACAATAATCCGCCCAGTCACCGGGCCTTCACTCGAGAAAGGCCCAGCATAGTGAATGACTTGGTTATTGCCCGCGTAGAGGCCGTGATGGTCATAGCCCCATCGGCTTACGACCAGATGGTCACCAGGTTGCATATCTGCTCCTTCTACAAAAGAAAACGCCCGGTACAAGACCGGGCATAGCGAAGTGGAGTGGGCTCACTCGAAGGTGTAACCGGCATCTCCCCGGTCGGTATGAATAACCACCTCCAGTACTCGGCACAGCGGTGTTGACTTGAGGGTGAACCGAGTTTGCTGTCCAAAGTTCATCGCAACAGGGAACACCTGCTTGATGTACTCTGGTTTCAACCGGTCTTTACTGGCGAGACAGGTGCTCCATTTCACGCGACCGCTGACACAATCATTGCTCGGCACTTCCCGAACCAACTGACACTGGCCACGGTTGATGGTGATGTCATTAATCGTGACCGGGTCATTACGAGACACGACCTGCAGTACGCCCTGCTGTGCGCGAAGTTCAAAGTTCAAGGGGGCGGCGGCTGGCTCAGGCTCCGGAGCCGGAAAGGCACAACCAAAGGCCGCGTCCGTAGCGGCAGTTAGCGTCTCTTGTGCCCCTGCGACCGGTAACTCGATGCTCCGGCCATCCTGGGTGATGGCTTGCAGAGACTTGGCTGAGCGCAGTGCGGCCCACATGTCATAGAACGCCTTGCTGTCATTGCCTGCCACCATGCTGGATAGCGGGGGATAGGTATGACCATCGATGCGCAGCCAAACGGTTTCAGTCGGTGCTTGGCCTGCTTGGTTGAGTTCGATGCGGCTAAGCTGGCCCATCCGGCACGATAGATAGAGATAGGTCGCGTCATCGACCGTTGCCGAATACTCCGTCACCCCCTGACCCCAGCCATCGTTCCAGCGGCCATGGTCTCCAAATGCCAGTACGGCAGGCGTCAGCAGTAAGCCCAGCAGGGCTATTATCCATTGATGCATCCCACACTCCTTACACGGCATAGCCGAGGATATTGTTCATAAAGCCCTGAAAGGCGAAAAAACCGATCAGCGCCCCGATGGCCTGCGGCCCCATCAGCCAAAATATCTTGGCCTTGAAGGTCTCGATAGCGCCGCTGGTCGAGATCCAGTCCGGGTGGGTAAAGCGGCGAAACCACTCCCCGATACACATGCCAACCCCGGTAAAAAGCGTGCCGAACACGAAGGAGGCGGTCAGCCCCCCAAATCCAAGCCAGGGAGCTTTGCCGGTCCAAGCGATATTGATGGTCAGGGCCAGAAAAAGCAGGCCCGCGATAACAAAGTAACTTTTCATGATGTCTCCTTATGGATAAAAAATGACTTTTCATTTCCCGTTGTCATGCGGTGGTTGCGCAGCGGGAAATGCGGGTTGTGGAGTATTGGGTGATGGATTTCCTTTCATTCTGAAATTCCCCGCCAAAACACCAATATCAACCTAATTAGTTGATCCTCGCCTTTCAGGGTTCTTCATGTCAACAGGTCTATCCCCAACCATGCAAGTTGGTTGGAGGACTTATGACAGATATCAATTTTGAGCAGTTAGCCAAGAAAGTGGGCAAGGCTATTGGGCGTCAGCGTAACCAGGCCGGGTTTACCCAGGAGCAGGTGGCTGAACACCTTAGTATCGGGATGGAAGCGGTCTCCCGGATGGAGCGGGGGATTGTGGTGCCGACCGTGGTGCGGCTGGCGGAGTTGGCTCAGCTGTTTGGCTGTGAGCTGGCGGACTTTCTGCGCGAGACCAGCAACCGCCCGACCGAGCAGGGCATTGTGCTGAGCCAGCAACTGGCCCGGCTCGATGATGCTGACCGAACCCTGTTGCTGGAAACGGTAGAACGGTTGGTGGAGCGGTTGGCGCGTCCCAGCTGATCATCCGCCATTCACTGGGGAGGGGATGAGTTCCCTTTCCCCAATTTGTTGGTGAGTGGACTCCTTCTTGGTTGCGGCCTCTGCGGTGTTCTGGTTGCTTGGCTTTGCGGTGCGTTAAGCGAGGTAGTCGCCACTGCATCTGCGTTACCATTCGCCGTCTCGTCGCAGCTGGCTTCGGGATAAAACTCCTCCAGCAGCATCGGCACCTCTTCATCGATATCTTCAAACTGGCCGTTACGCAGCAACTCATGAGCAGCCAGCTCCATCTGCTCGATGGCCAAGCCTGCTTCTTGGTCACGCTGGGCCGCCTCCTGTGCCAGCCTGACTGCCTCAGTCAGGTTGGTCTCTTCCCGCAAGGTCAAATCCACGTAGTAGACCGGTGTGCGGTAGGACTGGGTGGTGCTTTTGGCTCGCAACCGCAGGGTGAGCGGCAAATAACGGGTGTGACCACCGCTCACGGCCTCCAGGTATTTCAGTCGAGCCGACAGAGTGCGCACCGAGTTGTAGCCGGTGGTTCGGAAGATAAAGCTGCCCAGCTCATCCCCTTGCCCCTCCACAAACAGGTTCAGTCGCCCGTACAGCTTGCAGCCCTGTTGCCCGGCAAAGGCGCAGCGCTCTGGTCCAGAGCAGCTGACCTCCTCCATGCCTTGTCCCCCCACACGTCTTGCCACCTCCCCATTCCCGACACAGAGCGGCCTGCCGGTTTGTCGGTCAAACGCGCTGTATTCCGCCCGCAGATTCAGGTCGCTATCGTTGAACAGCACCCGCACCGGAATGGCGCGGATCTTGGTCTGCTCCTGTCCTTGGCCACTCTTTTGCGATGAGTAGTGTTGGTGCAGGGGATGGAGCAACCATCCCCCCTTTTGTTGTACCTGGGTGGTGAGGGTGAAGCTGTCGTCCTTCTCCGGCACCCACTTATCCTGTTTTTGCACCAGCTTGCCGATACAGATCCGTCCGATCACGGGCGGAGTAATCGCCAGTCCTTTGATCATGGTGTTTGCCTCAAGGGTTGAATGGTGAAACGGCGCACGCCGGGCACCGGTTTGACGTAACGGGTGAGCAAGTCGGGATGATCCTGCCCGAGCTTTTCGAGATCCGGTGCCAGCCGGTCTTTGCTGCGCTTCCAGGTGATCTTGCCATCGGCAAACAGCCCGGCTGTCGCTTCACCCAAGGTCGCTTGCAGCCGCTGTTTGAGTTGAGACTCTTGTTGCTCGACAGCTTCCTTTTGCTGACGCAAGCGCAGTAGCTCCCCAAACAGCTGGTTGAACTCGGAAGAATCGGAGAGATCCACCGTCTGGCCATCGTCACGGGGGAAGAGCCAGCTCAGAGCATTGGCAGCATCACTGGAGCCGTCAGGTTCAGGCTGCTGATCTTGTTGCACCATCTGCCAGAACTGCGCTTCCCGTTCGGTGAGATCCTGGATCTTCTCCTCATCACGCTCGATGCGGTAAATCCGAAAATCCTGGCCGCCGATCAGCACAGCCACTTCGGCCCAGGCATGGCCGGTGACGGCCAGTTGATGGAGTACCTGACACTGGTAAGCCACCGGCACCCCTTCTTCCCACTGGGGGGCGCTGTGATAGCTGGCGGTCTTGATCTCCAGAATGCCCGGCCCATCGGGGTGGCCCACTACCTCCCGATCGAGGTTGGCGAGCATGAAGGGTTGTTCGGGGTGTTGCAGCACAGCATTGACCCGGCGTACCTTGTAGCCGGTGCGTTTGGCATAGACCTGTGCCAGCACAGGTTCGAGCTCGATGCCCCACAGCACCGCTTCCTTGTGGGAGATATCTTCCGGCTCCTTGCGACCGGTCTTCTCCAACCACAGGCTGAGCGGGCATTTGTAGGGGGAGAGCCCCACTGCCACGGCGGCATCGGAGGAGCCAATGCCGAGTTTGCGGATAGCGAGCCACTGCTCGCGGGTTAATTGGGTAGTGGAGGCCAGCCGCAGGGCTTGGCCGTATTTGGTTTTTGCTTTCATGACTATTCCTTGTTAACGGCATAAACGCCAACGCCCGGATTGGCTTGCGCTAGTCCGGGGGAGGTCGTTATGCGGCTTAGATAGGGAAGAGGAATTACTGCAGCAGGGTAAGAGCTTGATTCAAGGCTTGGGATTTGAGTTGGGCGCCCTGACCAAACCAGGCGGAATCGAGCCGGTGATCCTGGCTGCGGGCACGGCGGTGGTGATCCACGTATTCGGTGACCGCATTGACCAACCCCCAGGCGGTATTGCGGGAGCTGGCAAGCTCTGAGCCCATACCCGCGCCCTGATAGAGCTCATGCAGCCGTTGTACCGGCTTGGTGAGAATGATGCTCTCCTCATCCAGCGGTTGCGCCAGCAGGTCGCTGAAAAAGCGCAGTGCCTCTTCGGGGGCGACGGGCCGTTGTGCCAATTCCTTAGTCTGTGCCTTGAACTCATCCCAATGAGAGAGTCCGAGCCCAAGCGACTCTTTGACGGCAGCAGCATCGAACTGAGTGGAGTGGGGCACCTTGATGGCACCAGTAGCGCCGCGCAGTGCCATCTGCAGGGTGTTGTTGCAGACTACTCGCAGCGAGGTGAACTGCGCCGTGGTGCAGAGCGTGCCGTCGCAACTGGTCGCCAGCAGCAGATAGGACTTTACCAAGTCATTGCCTTTGAGTTTTAGGTCTTGGCCGGTCTTAGCGAGTGCCCACAGCTTGCGGCCACCTTTGAGCGAGCCTGCTGTTTCCAGCTCAAAGCCACCGGCTTCCACTAGGTCTTGATAGAAGTGCAGCACCTCATGAGGCTGTACCACGTTGTAGCGACTTGAGACCACCGACAGGGGGGCAAGGGTATCAGAGCGATACAGCACCTTGCTGTCGCTGTAGGGGCGGATATGCAGTGCATCGGAGGCGACGTTAAACATCACGTCGCTCTGCTCGATGGTCCAATCCATCCCGGCTGCCTGTAGCCAGATATCGAGGGATTGTTGCGGGGGCAAAACATTGCCAAGGCCATGCCAGGGGGTTTGGCCAGTGTAGGCCATGGTGTCGATCAGGTGAGCCATGGGAGATCTCCAATAAAAAAGGGACTGCACAGAGCAGTCCCTTGGGTAGGTTCATGGAGATAATATATATCTGAAATAAGTTCAAATGAGACTTATTTTCCTCTCTGGTTTCTAGCTATGGAATGCGCGCTGTGGCTGCACTGTGGTGTACAAATTGAAAGGTGGGACTCAAAAGGAAGTAAGGTGGGATCTGGGAAAGAGAAGGGCCTATCAGATTTTAGATAGGCCCTTTTGATAACAATTATGCATGCCTAGCGTTGCCTAGTGTGTACGCAAAAGTGTACTCAAACTAATAATGGCTGCGCCTTGTGATCGCATGTCATTGAAAGTAATCTATAATTTTAATTTAGACGTTGAACAGGAAGTTCATGATATCGCCATCCTTGACGATGTAGTCTTTCCCTTCCGCGCGCATCTTGCCTGCTTCCTTGGCGCCTTGCTCACCCTTGTAGGTGATAAAGTCGTCGAAGGCGATGGTCTGGGCGCGAATAAAGCCTTTTTCGAAGTCGGTGTGGATCTTGCCAGCGGCCTGCGGGGCGGTGGCGCCTACCGGAATGGTCCAGGCGCGCACTTCTTTCACACCGGCGGTGAAGTAGGTCTGCAACTTGAGCAGCTCGTATCCGGAGCGGATCACCCGGTTCAGGCCCGGCTCCTCGATGCCCAGATCCGCCATGAACTCGGCGCGGTCTTCGTCGTCCAGCTCGGCGATGTCCGCCTCGATGGCGCAGCAGACGACCACGACAACGGCGTTCTCGGCGGCGGCTATCTCACGGACCTGATCCAGGTAGGGGTTGTTCTCGAAGCCATCTTCCGCCACGTTGGCGATGTACATGGTGGGTTTCAGGGTCAGGAAATTGAGGTGGCTGACGGCGTCCAGCTCATCCTTGTCCAGCTTCATGCCGCGGATCATCTGGCCGTTTTCCAGGGCAACCTTGATCTTCTCCAGCACTTCCACTTCCAGCTTGGCATCCTTGTCGCCGCCCTTGGCACGCTTGGACTGGCGATTGATGGCGCGCTCGCAGGCATCCAGGTCGGAGAGGGCCAGCTCGGTGTTGATCACCTCGATGTCGTCGGCCGGGGAGACCTTGCCCGCCACGTGGACGATGTTCTCGTCCTCGAAGCAGCGCACCACGTGACCGATGGCTTCGGTTTCACGGATGTTGGCCAGGAACTGGTTGCCAAGGCCTTCGCCCTTGGAGGCACCGGCCACCAGGCCGGCGATGTCCACGAACTCCATGGTGGTCGGCACGACACGCTGCGGATTGATGATGGCCGCCAGCTGGTCGAGGCGGGGATCCGGCATGGGGACCACACCCGTGTTCGGCTCAATGGTGCAGAACGGGAAGTTGGCGGCTTCGATGCCGGCCTTGGTCAGCGCATTGAACAGGGTGGATTTGCCTACATTGGGCAGGCCCACGATACCGCATTTAAAACCCATGGATTGTTACCTTGTTGATGGATGCTTCAAGGGGCCGCGCGGGCGGCCCGTGTCGTGTTGCTTGACCCCGAGGCGAGGGATCTCGCCAGAGGCCGGTCATCTTGAACAGCCTGGTCATGCAGGCTGAAGGCCTAGACTTTCTCGGCCTTGAAACTGTGCAGGCGATTCATGGCCTTGGTCATGTCCTGCTTGAACAGGATGTCGGTGGCGCGCAGGGATTCGTCCAGCGCGGCCTCAATCAGACTCTGCTCACTGCTGGGCGCCTTGGTCAGCACGAAGCCGGCGACCAGCTCCTTGGCGCCCGGATGGCCGATGCCAAGGCGCAGCCGGAAGAAGTTATTGTTGTTGCCCATCCTGGCGATGATGTCCTTGAGGCCGTTATGGCCGCCGTGACCGCCCCCTTGCTTGAACTTGGCGATGCCGGGAGGCAGGTCCAGCTCGTCGTGGGCCACCAGGATCTCTTCCGGGGCGATCTGGTAGAAGCGCGCGAGCGCCGCCACGGCCTTGCCGGAGAGATTCATGTAGGTGTTCGGGATGAGCAGCCGCACATCCTGCCCGTCCACCAGGAAGCGGGCGGTGTGGCCGAAGAACTTGGGCTCTTCGCGCAGGCTGACATTGTGCCAGCGTGCCAGTTGCTCCACATACCAGGCGCCCGCATTGTGGCGGGTCTTGGCATATTCGGGGCCGGGATTACCCAGCCCGACAATCAGTTTGATTTGACTTGTCACGCTTGATGTCTTCACTCGCTACTTGCCATGGGCGGATGACCCGGGGCAATGGGACGCAATATTCTAGCCGCCGAGTGGCGATCACTCAACCAAAGTGCGGCAAGGTCGGGGAAAAGCCGGACAGAAGGGCTCGGGTGGGGTGGCTCGTCCGAGGTTTTCGTTTCTTGCCGAGTGGAGGCTGGCGGTTGGCGCCAGGCACCCAAAAAAACAAAAACCGCCATTCGGCGGTTTTTGTCACGACAGGGTCTATCAATGCTCGAACATGGCAGAGATGGACTCTTCGTTGCTGATGCGGCGAATCGCTTCGGCCAGCACGGAGGAGAGGGTCAGCTGCTTGACCTTGCCGACTGCCTTCATCTCCGGGGTGAGCGGGATGGAGTCGGTGATGATCAGCTCGTCGATGACCGAATTCTTGATGTTTTCAACGGCGGTGCCGGAGAAGACAGGGTGGGTCGCATAGGCGAATACGCGCTTGGCACCACGCTCTTTCAGCGCTTCGGCCGCTTTGCACAGGGTGCCGCCGGTGTCGATCATGTCGTCGACGATGACGCAGTCACGACCGGCCACGTCGCCGATCAGGTGCATGACCTGGGAGACGTTCGGACGGGGACGACGCTTGTCGATGATGGCGATGTCGGTGTCGTCCAGCAGCTTGGCGATGGCACGGGCACGGACCACGCCGCCGATGTCCGGTGACACGACCACGGGGGATTCGAGGTTCTTGGCCTTCATGTCTTCCAGCAGCACCGGGCTGCCGAACACGTTGTCGACGGGGACGTCGAAGAAGCCCTGGATCTGCTCGGCATGCAGGTCAACGGTCAGCACACGGTCCACACCCACGCTGGAGAGGAAGTCGGCGACGACCTTGGCGGTGATGGGCACACGGGCGGAGCGGACGCGGCGGTCCTGACGGGCATAACCAAAGTAGGGGATAACGGCAGTGATACGGCCAGCTGAAGCACGACGCAGTGCATCCACCATGACGATCAATTCCATCAAATTGTCGTTGGTCGGGGCACAGGTGGATTGAATGATGAAGATATCGCCACCGCGTACATTCTCGTTGATCTGTACGCTGATCTCGCCGTCGCTAAAGCGACCTACGGCAGCATTGCCGAGTTTGATAAACAGGCGATCTGCGATCTTCTGGGCTAGTTCCGGCGTTGCGTTACCAGCAAACAGCTTCATGTCAGGCACGGTTTGAAACCTCGGGGTTGCATCCAGTATGTGGGGAGTCTGATTTTAGACCCGTATCGTTTGGGGGCAAACGATTTAGCAAGATGACGGACAAGGTCTCTGGGCGATGTCGAGGATGGCGTCTCATCACCCGCAGGGTGGGTGGACGGGAATCCACCTTGAGCGCCATCGCGTCAGATTGGCCCAAGACACATCGACGAGGTCAACACCTCCCGATGCGGCCTCAACAAGGAGAGAGTTGGCTGGGGTACTAGGATTCGAACCTAGGAATGGCGAGATCAAAACCCGCTGCCTTACCGCTTGGCGATACCCCAATCACTCACTTGTTGCAAAGTGACGAAGAGTGGTGATATGTTCTCGCCCTTGGCGACAAACCCATCCCAGCCTTCCGGCACTCTTGCCAACACCTTCCGAGCAGCCATTTCGTCTTCAAATCGAGCAAAGACGCAGGCGCCAGTGCCCGTCATTCTTGACGGCGCGTATTCTAGCAACCAGCCGAGCGCATTGGCAACCTCGGGGTGGCGCTTTTTCACCAGCAGTTCGCAATCGTTTTTCCACTCTCCTGCCAGCAGATTGTCCAGGGTCATCTTGGGGGTGTTGCGGGGCAGGTCGGGATCCTGGAACACGGCGGCGGTGGCCACATGGCAATCGGGCTTGAGTACCAGGTACCAGGCATCCGGCACCTCGATCTGTTGCAACCGCTCCCCCACGCCTTCGGCGAAGGCGGCCTTGCCCCGCACGAACACCGGCACGTCGGCGCCCAGCTGCACGCCGAGCTCGGCCAGCTCGTCTTCACTCAAGCCGGCTTGCCAGAGGTGGTTCAAGGCCACGAGGGTGGTGGCCGCGTCCGACGAGCCGCCCCCGATGCCACCGCCCATGGGCAGTACCTTCTCCAGCCGGATATGGGCTCCCTGCGGACTGGCCAACCGGCTCTGCAACAGTCGCGCAGCCCGGATGATGAGGTTCTGTTCATCGGGCACGCCGGGAATGGCCGGGCTCAAGGTGAGCTGGTCGCTGCCGGGGATCGGCTCGAATTCGAGCCAGTCGCCGTGGTTGAGGAAGATGAAGAGGGTCTGCAGTTCGTGGTAGCCATCGGGGCGGCGGCCATTGACGTGCAGGAAGAGGTTGAGCTTGGCCGGGGCGGGCCAGCGGATCGGCGCCTGGTCGTGCATCATGGTGCCAGGGTCCACTCGTTGATCTGCAGCTTGAGACGGCTCTCCTGCCCGGTCATGGTGAGCAGGTGGGGCAGGCGATAGCCGTCCTGATCCCGATAGTCCCCGTAGACGATCTGCCACTGGCCGTCGCGCACGCTGGCGAGGCTGGCATCGGGGTTGAGCTCGAATTCGGCCTGCCCCGGCAATCCCTTGATCCACTCAGGCAGCCCGGCCACTGGAATGTGCCAGCCGGTGAGCTGATAGACCAGGAGCTCGGCATCCTGGCTCTGGTGTTGTTTTCCGTCGTTGTCGAGCAGAGTCACCTCGCCGCCGGTGCGGGAGAGTTCCAGAATATGGGTGCCGATGAGGCTGGTGAGGTTGAGGCGATAGTCATCGCCGTTTTGCTGCCAGTTGAGGCGGGCGCTGCCCTTCTGGCGGGCGGTGATGATGGCCATCTTGCCCGACAACTGCCAGTGTGTGAGGCGTTCGAGGCGGGCGCGCTCCTGCTGCCAGTTGACCTGATCCCGCTGGGGTTGGGTGGTGGTACAGCCCGCCAGCACCAGCAGGCAGGCGAGGGAGAAGATACGCAACAACAAGGTGGAGCTCCGCAGATGAGGTTTGCGACAGTATAAGGGGCGGCCGTATTGCTTTTAAAGACTTACCCTTTCTCGTACAATTGTCGGCCTCTACACCCTGTGCATGAAACGATCATCACCCACCCATGAGTCTGCTTGCCCTCGGAATCAACCACAACACCGCCAGTGTCGCCTTGCGGGAGCGGGTCGCCTTTGGCCCGGACCGCATCGATCGCGCCCTGCGTGAGCTGGTGGAGCAGCCTGGCGTCAGCGAGGCGGTGATCGTCTCCACCTGCAACCGCACCGAGCTCTATTGCAGCCTGGAGCAGGGGCAGGGGGAGCAGGTGCTGAACTGGTTGCAGCGGTTCCACGCGCTGGAGGCGAGCGAGGTGCTCTCCGCCATCTACCGGCACCAGGACGAGGAAGCGGTGCGACACCTGATGCGGGTGGCCTGCGGCCTCGACTCCCTGGTGCTCGGGGAGCCGCAGATCCTGGGGCAGATCAAGCAATCCTACGCCCACGCCCAGCAGGCGGATGCGGTGAAAGGATCCCTGGAGCGCCTGTTCCAGAAATCCTTCTCGGTGGCCAAACGGGTGCGCACTGACACCGAGATCGGCGCCAGCGCGGTGTCGGTGGCCTTCGCCGCCGTGAGCCTGGCCCGCCGTATCTTCTCCGACCTCTCCCAGACCAAGGTGCTGCTGGTGGGCGCCGGCGAAACCATCGAACTGGTGGCCCGCCACCTGCGCGAGCAGAGCGTGACCCGGATGATGGTGGCGAACCGGACCCTGCAACGGGCCCAGTTGCTGGCAGAGGAGTTCGGTGCCCAGGTAATGACCCTGGAGGAGATCCCGGACTACCTGCACGAGGCGGACATCGTCATCAGCTCCACGGCAAGCCCCCTGCCCATCATCGGCAAGGGCATGGTGGAGCGGGCGCTCAAGGCGCGTCGCTTCAAGCCCATGTTCCTGGTGGATATCGCCGTGCCCCGCGACATCGAAGCCGAGGTAGACGAGCTTTCCGATGCCTATCTCTACACGGTGGACGATCTGCAGGGCATCATCGAGCAGAACCTGGAGACCCGCAAGCGGGCGGCCGCCGAGGCGGAACTCATCGTGCAGGAAGAGCGCGACGAGTTCATGGGTTGGTATCGCAGCCAGCACTCGGTGGATCTCATTCGCGATTATCGCCATCAGTCACAGCAGGTCGCCGACGAAGAGTTGCAGCGGGCCCTGCTGGCCCTGCAACAGGGTGAAAATGCCGAGCAGGCGCTCAAGGCCATGGCCCATCGCCTCACCAACAAGCTGATCCACGCACCGACCCAGGCCCTGCGCCAGGCCGCCGCCCAGGGGGACAGCCACAAGCTGGCCCAACTGCGCCAGGTGCTGGGATTGTCACAAGAATCATAGTGTTGGGACGGCCCTTTGCCGTCCCGTCCTCCATCGAGAATCCAAGAGTCATGAACCCCTCATTGATCAGAAAGCTGGAAGGCCTCATCGAGCGCCATGAAGAAGTACAGGCCCTGCTCGGGGAGCCCGGGGTCGCCTCGGATCAGGACAGATACCGCGCCCTGACCCGGGAATACGCCCAGCTGGAAGATATCGTTCACGCCTTCCAGCGTTTCCGCCAGGCCGAAGAGAACCTCGACACCACCCGGCTGATGCTGGAGGAAGAGGATGCCGAGCTGCGGGAGATGGCACAGGAGGAACTGCCGCTCGCCAAGGCGACCTTCGAGGAGCAGGAGCAGGCGCTTCAGGTGATGCTGTTGCCGCGCGACCCCAAGGATGACAACAACTGCTATCTGGAAATCCGCGCCGGTGCCGGTGGCGACGAGGCGGCCATTTTCGCGGGGGATCTGTTCCGCATGTACTCCCGCTACGCCGAGCGTCAGGGGTGGCGTGTCTCCATCGTCAGCTGCAATGACGGCGAACACGGTGGCTACAAGGAGGTGATCGCCAAGGTGGACGGCGAGCACGTCTACGGCCGCCTCAAGTTCGAGTCCGGCGGCCACCGGGTGCAGCGAGTCCCCGAGACCGAATCCCAGGGCCGGGTGCACACCTCCGCCTGTACCGTGGCCGTGCTGCCGGAAGTGCCGGAAGCCGAGCAGGTGGAGATCAACCCCTCCGAGCTGAAGATCGACACCTTCCGCGCTTCCGGTGCCGGCGGCCAGCACGTCAACAAGACCGACTCCGCCATCCGCATCACCCACCTGCCCACCGGGCTGGTGGTGGAGTGCCAGGACGAGCGCTCCCAGCACAAGAACCGCGCCAAGGCGATGTCGGTGCTCTCTGCCCGCCTGCAGGCGGCCGAGGACGAACGCCACCGCGCCGCCGAGCAGAGTACCCGCCGCAACCTGGTGGGCTCCGGGGATCGCTCCGAGCGCATCCGCACCTACAACTATCCCCAGGGGCGTCTCTCCGAGCACCGGATCAACCTCACCCTGTATCGTCTGGGCGAAATCCTGGAAGGGGATCTGGACTGCGTGATCACCCCCCTGGTGCAGGAGTATCAGGCGGATCAGCTCGCCTCCCTGGCCGAGAGCAACTGATGCAGATCCAGCAGGCCCGTGCCCATATCATGGCGACCCTGGCCTCTGGGGAATCCCCCCGTGCCGACGCCGATGCCCTGCTCTGTCATCTGCTGGATTGCCGGCGCAGCTATCTGATGACCTGGCCGGAGCACGAGCTCGATGCCGCCCAGCAGGCAACCCTGGCGGGCTGGCTTGCCCGTCGCCTCAATGGTGAGCCCATTGCCCACCTCATCGGTGAGCGGGAGTTCTGGTCGCTGCCGCTGAAAGTGAGCCCGGCCACCCTGATCCCGCGCCCCGATACCGAGGTGCTGGTGGAACAGGCGCTGGCCCGCCTGCCGGGCGGCCCCTGCGCCCTGCTGGATCTGGGCACGGGCACCGGTGCCATCGCCCTTGCGCTCAAGTCTGAGCGACCGGATGCCGATGTATGGGCGGTGGACAGGATGCCGGCCGCGGCCGCGTTGGCCCGCACCAACAGCGCCGCCCTGGGGTTGCCCATCGAAGTGCGCGACGGCAGCTGGTTTGCGCCGCTCTCGGATGCACCGCGCTTTGCGATGATCGTCTCCAACCCGCCCTATATCGACGGGACGGACCCCCATCTTCACGAGGGGGACGTGCGTTTCGAGCCGCGCTCCGCCCTGGTGGCGGAGGAGCAGGGGCTGGCGGATATCCGCCTCATCGTCACCCAGGCGCCCGCCCATCTGGTGCCTGGTGGCTGGCTGTTGCTGGAACACGGCTGGGATCAGGGGGAGGCGGTGCGTCAACTCCTGCTGCAACAAGGCTACGTCCAGGTGGAAACCGTGCGCGATTACGGCGATAACGAGCGGGTGACCCTGGGGCGCCTGGCTCAGTGATATGACGGGCGGGCCCGGTCTGCCCCTGTTCAAGGAAATCTTATGTATGTTGTTCTCAAGCATCTGCACCTCACCCTGATTGCCGGGGCCGTGCTGATGTTTATCCTGCGCTTTTACTGGTTGCAGACCGGCTCCGCGCTGGCAGGGGGCGCCCGCACCCTCAAGATCAGCGGCTGGCTCAACGGCCTGGTGGTGCTCTCCGGTGTGCTGCTCTGCATGGTGCTGGGTCTCAACCCCCTCAACAACGCCATCCCCTGGCTGGCCGAGAAGCTGACGTCCATCCTGGTGGTGGCGTTTCTGGCCATGATGGCGCTGCGCCTGGCCCGCAGCAACGGCATCCGCTGGTTTGCCTTCCTGGGCGCACTGGGGTGGATCTTCTTTATCGCCAAGCTTGCGGTGCAAAAGCAGGCCAGCCTGTTCGGCTAGGAAGGATGACGATGATACGTGTGGATGAGTGGACCGACTTCGAGGCTCACGATCTGGCCGAGCTGGCGCTGTCGGTGAGCGACGAGATCCGGGGCCATGGCGGCACGGGAGAGGCCGAGCTTGCCCGCCTCGATGCCTGGCTGGACGAGACGATTGCCGAGGGAGACTGCGACGAGGTGCGCCGTCAGCTGTTGCAGGGTTTCTACCAGACCCTGGGCTTTCGTGGCGACTGGCAGGATTACTTCTCGTCCGCCAACTGCGATCTGGACCAGGTGCTGGCAAGGCGCAAGGGGATCCCGGTCAGTCTCGGCATCCTCCTCATCCAGCTGGGTCGCAAGATAGGGCTGGATGTGGAGGGGATCTGCTTCCCCGGCCATTTCCTCCTGAGTTTTGCCGGTCTGGACGGGGAGGTCTATGTGGACCCCTTCAACGGTGATGAACTGAGCCGGCACCGAATCGAACTGCTGCTGCGCGGTGCCCTCGGCAACCTGGCGAGTCTGAGCGATGATCATCTGCAGCCATCGGGGCAGTGGGAGATCATCGAGCGCTTGCTCAATGTCAGCAAGGGCGCCCTGCTGCGCGAGGAGCGCATGACGGAGGCGTTGCGCTGCAGCGAGCTGCTGCTGCGCATGAAGCCCGGCGATCCGCTGGAGACGCGGGATCGGGGCTTCATCTATGAGCAACTCGATTGCCCGCGCTTTGCCGCCGACGATTTCGAATACTTTATTGAACAATGCCCTGATGATCCCGTGGCCGATGTGCTGAAAACCCAGCTGGCCACCCTGGACCTCAGTCCCAAGCCCCTCCATTAAGGATCCCTGAGATGGAACAGAAGAATATCAAGGTCAACCAGATCGACGTCGCCAACGACAAACCTTTCGTGCTGTTCGGCGGCATGAACGTGCTGGAATCCCGCGACATGGCGATGGCGGTGTGCGAGAAGTACGTGGAAGTGACCAGCAAGCTCGGCATCCCGTTCGTGTTCAAGGCGAGCTGGGACAAGGCCAACCGCTCCTCCATCCACTCCTATCGCGGCCCGGGTCTGGAAGAGGGGATGAAGATCTTCCAGGAGCTGAAAGCGACCTTCGGCATGCCGGTGATCTCCGATCTGCATGAGCCCCATCAGGCCAAACCGGTCGCCGAGGTGGTCGACGTCATCCAGCTGCCCGCCTTCCTGGCGCGCCAGACCGATCTGGTGGAGGCCATGGCCCGCACCGGCAACGTCATCAACATCAAGAAGCCGCAATTCCTGAGCCCAAGCCAGATGAAGAACATCACCGACAAGTTCGAGGAGTGTGGCAACGATCGCCTGATCCTCTGCGAGCGCGGTGCCAACTTCGGCTATGACAACCTGGTAGTGGACATGCTGGGTCTGGGCGTCATGAAGAAGAGCACCGGCGGCTATCCGGTCATCTTTGACGTCACCCACTCCCTGCAGTGCCGTGATCCCCTGGGGGCGGCCTCCGGCGGTCGCCGCGAGCAGGTGACCGAGCTGGCTCGTGCCGGCATGGCGGTGGGCCTGGCCGGTCTCTTTATCGAATCCCACCCGGATCCGAAAATTGCCCGCTGCGACGGCCCGAGCGCCCTGCCGCTGGAGAAGCTGGAAGGCTTCCTCAAGCAGATGAAGGCCATCGACGATCTCGTCAAGGGCTTCGAGCCCCTCGATACCTCCGCCTGATCGCGATTTTTACTATCAAAAATGCCCCGCCATGCGGGCAATGCTGTTCACTTAAGCGGAGCCGCATTGCGATTTACCGGAAAACGGGTCTTTGATATCTTCACCGCCCTGG
>NZ_JAPCJD010000047.1:0-32009 GCF_027707845.1 Aeromonas sp. QDB14
GCATATGGATTTAGGGACTCAGAATACTTTTTTCTGAAAATCAAGGCGGCCTTCCCCGGAAAGCCGCGATGAACCTCTTTTTATCCATGGCTCGGCAAGGCCGTCTACTCCGGCAATGGCAACGCCTTTCTGTCGAGCTTGCCGCTACCGGTCTTGGGCAGGGCATCCAGCAGGATAAGCCGCGCCGGCACCATGTAGTGAGGCAGCGTCGCCTGCAGCCCCTTGCGCAGGGCGAGGCGATTGAGCGTCACCCCGCTTTTCGCCTCCACGTAGCCCACCAGCATGGCCTCGTCCTCCTCACCCACCAGACGCACCGCCGCCTCCTGCACTCCGGCCTGGCGGCGCAGTCCCGCCTCCACCTCGCCGAGCTCGATGCGAAAACCCCGCAGCTTGACCTGATCGTCGCGCCGTCCCAGATAGAGGAAGCGGTCCGCCCCAAGGAGGCGCACCCGATCACCGGTGCGATAGAGGCGATGGGTGGCAAGGCGCAGGAAGGCGGCGCTGGTCAAGGCCGGCTTGCGCCAGTACCCCTCGCACAGGGCCGGGCTCTCGATGCAGAGCTCGCCGCACTCCCCCTCTGCCACCGGCTGCCCCGCCTCGTCCAGCACCCAGTGCCGATAGCCGGGCAGGCTGTGGCTGATGGTGATCTGACCATCGACCGGTGGCCAGCGCACCTCGCTCACCAGCGACCAGACGGTGGCCTCGGTCGGCCCGTAGCAGTTCCACAGCCGCCGGGTGCGGGCACAGAGCTGCTCGGCCAACCCTGAGTCCAGCGCCTCGCCGCCGCACAGGGCGGTGAGGGTATTGCGCCCCTGCCAGCCCGCTTTGAGCAGCATGCGCCAGCAGGCCGGGGTGGCCTGCAGCCAGTTGATGGAGGGGTCGGCCTCGACCAAGGCCTGCATCCCCAGCGAATCCTTGTTGTACTCGCCGCCGGCCACCGTGAGCCGGCCACCGCTCCAGAGCGGCCCCAGCATCTCCAGCAGGGAGATGTCGAAGGCCGGGGTGGTGATGAAGAGCCAGTGGCAGCTCGGTGAGAGCCCGAGCCGCTCGCGGATCCCGTCGAGGAAGCAGAGCAGGGCCCGCCGGCTGATGATCACCCCCTTGGGCTCGCCGGTGGAGCCCGAGGTGAATATCATGTAGGCAGCCAGGGCGTCATCCACCTGAGGCCAGGAGACGGGCCCTACCGCTGCCGGCCCATCGAGGGTGCGCAGCGGACAACCGAAGGCGGGAGCCGGTCTGTCACCGTCGCAGATCACCGCCGACAGGCGCGCCTGACGGGCGATCCCCTGCAGCCGCTCCACCGGAAAGTCCGGCTCAAGGGGCACGAAGGTGAGGCCAAGCCGCAGGCAGGCCAGCAGGCTGGCCACCAGATCGGGGCTGCGGGAGAGATAGAGGCCGACCCGCTCCCCCACCGCCAGCCCCTGCAATCGGGCGGCAATCTCGCCGACTCTGGCATTGAGCGCGCCGTAGCTGAGCCACTGCTCATCTGATCCGCCCATATGGATGGCGGGGGCCAGCGGGCTGGCGGCCAGACAAGCCGCCAGCCGCGCCCCCAGGTTGGCCGTCCCCTTGGGGGCGCCTCTCATGGGTGACACGGCCGGAGCCTTATGCTTGATGGTCATCGTCATAGCGCGGCCTCCGTTTGGCGCACCAGCCAGTGCCGATAGAGCCGGCTGGGGGATGGGTGGGCCTTGAGGGTCTGCAGGGTGAGCGGCGCCCGATCCTGCGCGAACGCCTCGTTGAGGGCCGCCAGCAGGGCGAGCTGCTGCACCGAATCCACCCCGAGTTCACACAGGGTCTGCTGCCAGATGCCGGGCACGCCGCACTGGCGCTCCCACAGGGCCACCAGCGCGCGGGCCTCGGCCGGCGGCTGAGCCAGGCTGGGCTCCGCCCTGGTGGCGACCACCTGCGGCATCACCGGGGGCTGTGCCGTCGCCACTCTGGCCGGTTGGCCCAGATCCGCCTGCGCCAGCCAGTCGAGCTCGGCCAGCCAGTCAGCCAGCACCGCCTCTGCCCGGGCCTCGGGGATCTGCTCGCCATCGAACTCGAGGCGCAACTGGAGCGTCTCACCCCGGCTGCTGACCACCAAGGAGAGCGGCAGCTCCACCTTCTCCACCACGGCGCCAAAGCGTGGCACCAGCTGGTGAGGTTCGGGGGCGACAGGGGCCGCCGGCATGGGATAGTTCTCGAACACGAACAGACTCTGGAACAGACGCGCCCGGCCTTTGGTCAGTGCCGCCAGCGACTGGGTGCCGTGCTCATTGAGTGCCATCAGGTCGGTCTGCAACAGGGCGATATGCTCGGCCAAGCTCAACTCGGTGCGCCACGCCAGGGCCAGTGGCAGGCTGTTGATATAGAGCCCGACGCTCGCGGTGATCCCCTCGATGGGGTAATCCCTACCCGGGGTCACGTTGCCCACCAGGGTGATGGCATCGCCAGAGCGGCGTGCCAGCAGACGGTGCCAGGCATATTGGGCCAACAGGCCCGCGGTCACGCCAAGGTCGCGGGCACGATGGGCGAGCAGGGTCGCCACCTCGGCCGGCAACGACGTGGCGCACACCGCCGGTCGCTGCTGGGTATGGCGCCCGCTTGAGCCCGCGTCCAGCGTCACCCCGAACAGGCAGGCGAGATCGTTGGGCGTTGCCAAGAGCTCGCCCCGCCCCTGCCAGTAGGCGTCGGCGCTGCGGGCTTGGCTGGCGATATGGCGGCCAAATTCGAGCCAGGCGGTATCCGGCTCGCCCTGCGGCAACAGGCCGTTCATCAGCGCCTGATAGGCGTGATGCAAGGAACCCAGCAACACGGGGCCGCTCCAGCCATCCAGCACGCCGTGATGGGCGCTGAAGATCACCTTGTGGTGATCGGGGGCCAATTTGAAACAGGCAAGGCGCAGCAGGGGCGCCTGCTCCAGCGGGATCGGGCGGGCCAGATCCTGCTGGCGGTAGGCCTGGACCCGTGCCTCTGCATTTTCCACGTCAGACAAGTCCTCATAGTGGAACGGCAACTCGGCATGCTTGAGGATGCGCTGCAGCGCCACCCCGTCCGCCAGCACCAGTTCGCTGCGAAGGGCCGGCCAGCGGGCGATCTGCCCCTGCCAGGCCTGACGGTAGACCGCCACGTCCAGCGGCTGGTGATAGTCAAACTCGGTCTGCAGGTGATAGGCGTGATCCCGGGGCAGCAACACCCTGTGATGGAACATGCTCTGCTGAAGCGAGGTCATCGGCAGCAGGGTCTCCACCTCGCGCCCGGCCAGCACCCCATCGAGCCCGGCTTGCGAGAGGCCAAGCCCCGGGAAGTCGCTCGGGGTGTGGCGTGGAGCCTGCAGGTTGCAGCAGTGCTCCACCAGCGCCGTCAGGTTGTCCGCCAGCCGCGCCATCAGGGCGTCGCTCGCCTGCTGGTTGAGGGCGCCCACCTGGCGCAGGGTGAGGCGGCCATCAAACACGCCCCCGTGCAGGCTGACCAGCTCGCGCGGCAGGTTGTCAGGGGACGTGGGTGCCCCCGGTGCCATCGGCAAAGGCTGCCAGGGCTGAGCGGCCTTGCCCTGATGGCTGACCCCCAGGTAGTTGAAGACCACCAGGGCTTCGGGCAGTGCCCAGCCACGGGGGTGGTGCAGCCGCAAGGCGTTGAAGCCCACCCCCTTCCCCGGCACGGCGCGCAGCTGCTCCTTGGTGGCGCACACCAGCGCATCCCATGCCCCGGCATCTTCCAGCGCCAGCGGATAGGTGCTGGTGAACCAGCCCAGGGTACGGCTCACGTCCAGTTCGGCATCGATGGCCTCACGGCCGTGTCCTTCCAGCATCACGCAGTGACGGCTGCCGTAACCCTGCTCGCTCAGGGTACGGGTCAGGGCCGCCAGCAGCAGGTCGGGTACCCGGGTGAAGTAGGCCTGGTTGGCGGTGTCGATGAGACGGGCCGTGGTCTCCTGACTCAGTTGCAGCAGGCTGGCGGCGGCGCGGCCATCGGCGGCGCGCGCCGCTTCCAGCAGCTGACCCTGGCAGCCCTCCCCCTGAGCCAGCCAGAAGCCAAGCTGATCCTCTTCCCGTTTGGCGTAGGCCGCGAGCCCCTCGCCCCACTGGCGATAGCTGCTGCCCTTGGCGGGCAGTGGCTCACCCCTGCTCACCCGGGCCAGATCCTCGGCCAGGATGCGCCAGGAGACCGCATCGATGACCAGATGATGGAAGGCAAGGAAGAGCCCCTCCACCGTCTCGCCCTCGCGATCCCCCTCGAGGGAGAGATTGCGCAGGCGGGCCCAGGCCAGGGTGTGGCCGCTGGCAGGGTCGAGCTCTCCCTGCAGCTCGGTCAGGCGGGCCTGCAGTTCGGCCTCATCGAAATTGGCGGCATCCAGGGTCTGCAACGGCGGCAATGGCAGTTCGGCCAGGTAGCGCTGGCCGGTCGGGGTCACCGCCAGGCGCAGGGCATCGTGGTGCTGGCGCAGGGTATCCAGCCAGCCGCGCAGGGCCTCATCGTCCACCCCGGCCGGCAGGCGCAGGATCACCCCCTGGTTCCAGTGACCGGACTTGGCAAAGCCCTGTTCGAAGAACCAGTGCTGAATGGGATGGAGCGGGAACTCGCCGGTCAGGCTGCCCTGCTCGCTCCTGTGGCTGATTGCCTGCTGCTGGCCGAGCTGGCGGCAGAGGCGGCGCACCGTCTTGGCTTCGAACACGTCCTTCACGCTGCAGTGCAGCCCCGCATCCCGCAACCGGGTGGTGAGCTGGATGCTGAGGATGGAGTCACCCCCTAAGCGGAAGAAGTCATCCTCCACCCCGAGCGGTTGCTTGAGCACCCCTTGCCAGATGGCAAGCACGGTCTGCTCCAGTTTGTTTTGCGGCTCGCCCTTGCTCTGCTGCCAGACGATGGCGGGCAGGCGGCGCAAGTCCAGCTTGCCGTTGGGGGTGAGCGGCATCTCGGGCAGCCAGCAGAGGCGCGCCGGCACCATGTATTCGGGCAGGCACTCGCCGGCTCGCTGCAGCAGGGCATCGCCGTCGGGCTCGCTCGCCCCGGCCTGCAAACAGGCGTAAGCGAGCAGGCGCCCCTCCTGCACCACCACCTTGATCTGGCGAATGGTCGGGCACAATTCGGCAAGCCGGGTCTCTATCTCCCCCGGCTCGATGCGATAGCCGCGCAACTTGATCTGCTCGTCTATCCGGCCCAGATACTGGATGTTGCCATCGCGGCGCAGCAGGGCCCGATCGCCGGTGCGATAGAGGCGATGGGTACGTTCCGCCAGCGCCAGCTCGATAAAGGCCTCCTGGGTACGCTGTGGCAGATTGAGGTAGCCGCGGGCCAGCCCCAGCCCTGCCAGGCAGAGCTCGCCGGGCCCCCCCACCGGACAGTGGTTGCCCGCCTCGTCCAGGATCAGCGCCTTCAGGTTGTTGATCGGTCGGCCGATGGTGATGGGCGCCCCCGGGGTGAGCCGCGCGCAGAGCGCGGTGACGGTGCACTCGGTCGGGCCGTACATGTTGAACAGGGCCACCCGCTCCCCCCAACGCTCCACCAGGGCGCTCGGGCACGCCTCGCCGCCAAAACCGATGGCCTTGAGGGAACCGAGTTCCGCCGGTGGCAAAAGGTTGGCAAGCAGGGCGGTCGGCAAAATCATATGGCTGGCACCCCGAGCGATCGCGGCACCGATCACCCCCTCGCCCGGCTCGCCGAAGTGCAGGGCCGCGCCGCAGTAGAGCGGCAACAAGGCGGTCATGTTGCCCGCATCGAACGAGAGGGACATGCAGTTGAACATGGCCCCATTCTGATCAAGGGCGATGCGCTCGCCGTGATCCGCCATCAAGTTGACCAGGCTGCCCTGCTCCACCATGACCCCCTTGGGCAGGCCGGTGCTGCCGGAGGTGTAGATGATCTGGGCCAGCATGGCGGCGTCCCGAGGCAGTGCAGGCGTGCTGGTTGGCATCTTGTCCAGCGCCAGCCCGTGCAGATCGTGATACTCGGCCGTCGTGCCCGCCAGCGCCTCGCCAAGCCGCGGGTCCGGCACGCCCCCCAGCACCAGGCTGATGGCTGCATCGCCAAGGATATGGGCCAGCCGCTCGGCGGGATAGGCAGGGTCGAGCGGTACATAGGCCGCCCCCGCCTTCCAGCAGGCGAGCAGGGCGATGACGAAGGCCACATCGCGCCTGGCCTGGATGCCGATGGCGGCGCCCGAGGTGACGCCCTGAGCCTGCAGCCAGTGGGCCAGTCGGTTGGCACGCGTTTCCAGCTCGCCATAGGTCAACGATTGCGCACCGTCGCTGACCGCCAACGCGTCCGGGCACTTCCCAGCGCGCCGCTCGATATGACAGAGCAGGGTGTCGCGGCTCGGGTAGTCCCGCGGCAGGTCGGCAAGCTGTGCGGCCAGGGCGGCCTGGTCGGTGCCCGCCTCCAGCGGCAGTTGCCAGATGTCGGTCTCGGGGGCCGCCACCACGGCGCGCATCAGGTGAAGCAGGCGATCGGCGTAGGCCTGGATGGTCTCTCGCTCGAACAGGGCGGTGGCAAACAGCCAGTCCACCCGGACGGAGTCCATCAGCTCGGTCACCTTCACCGAGATGTCGGTCTTGGCCGGCAACACAGGCGAGGTCTCCTCCACCAGCTGGCAGCCGGGGATGAGATCGTTGAAGTCCACCTTGGCCTGATAGACCAGCATGATCTGGAAGATGGGGTTGATGGCGGTGGTGCGATCGGCACCGATGGCCTCGGCCAGCGCCTCGAAGCGGTAGAGCTGGTGATCGAAGGCCGCCAGATCATCCTCCCGGCACTGCTGCAGATAGTCGACAAAGCTGGGCTTGCCGCTGAGTTGAGTGCGCAGCACCAGCGTATTGACGAAAAAGCCCACCAGCGACTCGATCTCGTGGCGCTCGCGATAGGCGAGCGGGGTGCCGATCACCACCTCCTTCTCGCCGCTCTGGCGCACCATCAGCAATGCAAACAGGGCGTGCAGACCGATGAAGTTGGAGGTGCTGTGCCGTTGGCAGAGGCGCTTGAAGCTCTCCCACAGCGTGTTGTCGATGGTGGAGAAGACCAGCTCGCCGCCGCTGTCCTGATGGGCCGGGCGCGGCTTGTCGAGCGGCAGACCGTGCACCTCGGGGCTGCCACCGAGCCGGTCGACCCAGAACGGCTTGAACTCGGCGTGATAGTCGAGAAAACGGTCCGAGTTGAACCAGCGGGCATAGTCGATGTAGGTGAGCGGCAGTTCGCTCACCTGCAAGGGCTCGCGGTTCTGATGGGCAAGAAAGGCGCGCTTGAGATCCGCGAACATGTTCTTGACCGACCAGCCGTCGGAGATGATGTGGTGCTGGGTGATCAGCAACACGTGCTCGCGGCTGCCCAGCCGAATAAGGTGCACCCGGCTCAGATCCCCCCGGGTCAGGGAGAAGGGACGGCCTATCTCTTCCCGCACGCGGCGGGCCACATAGGCCTCGCGCTCGGCAGTGGGCTCTGCGCTCACGTCCTCAATGTGCAACGTGAAGGGCGTATGGGGCAGGATCTCCTGCGCCCCCCTGCCCGCCTCGTCCTTGATGAAGCGGGTACGCATGCTGGGGTGGCGGGCAAACAGGTGGTCGAAGGCAAACTCCAGCGCCGCCGTGTCCAGCTCTCCCTTGACGCGAAAATAGACCGGCATGTTGTAGAGGTGGGAGGCCTCCTCGTACTGCTCGATAAACCAGAGCCCGCTCTGGGACGAGGAGAGCGGCCCCTGCCGGGCGCCCTCGGTGGCGATAGGTTCTTCGAAAGCGGCGCGGGCCGCCAGGCAGCGCACCAGCTCATCCTTGTGGGCCTTGATGGTGGCGCCGATGGCCGGTGTCACCGCCTCCTTGCTCGACTGGGAGATAAGCTGGCCTTTCTCGTTCAGCCCAAGCTTCACTCCCTGCCGTTCCAGCTGTTTCAACAGCAAAATCATATTGTTCATCTGTTTCTCAAGCCTCAGGCACTCAGGGTGGCGCCGCCGTCGACGACCAGATCCTGCAGCGTGATGTGGCTGGCCAGATCCGAGGCCAGGAAGAGGACGGTATGGGCGATCTCCGCCGGGGTGGCGACCTTGCGCAAGGGGATGCCGAGCTTGAACTGCTCCGGCAACCCGGCAATGGTGCGGGCCATGGCCTCCTCGCTTGGCAGCATGCCGCGCAGCATGGGGGTATCCGTCGAGCCCGGCGACACCAGGTTGGCGCGCACGCCGAAGGGGGCCAGCTCCAGCCCCACCGTCTGGGTCAGGCTGGTGACCGCCGCCTTGGAGGCGCAATAGGCCGCCATCTGCATGCGCGGCACATGGGCGGCGTTGGAGCCGATGGTGACGATGGCGCCGCGCCGCTGCCCCTTGAAGTGGGGCACCAGGGCCCGCAGCAGATAGAAGACGCCGCTGGCGTTGACCGTCATGCAGTCGTGCCAGTCATCATCGCTTAAGGTTTCGGTGGGGCCGAGACGCAGTACCCCGGCCCCGTTCACCAGCACATCGAGCCCGCCGTCTGCCAGCAGCGCTGCGCAGCAGGCGTTGACCGCCTTCGAGTCGCCGATATCGAGCAGCCGGGTGGCATAGGGGTAGTCGGCTTCGGAAAACGCCAGATCCAGCCCCACCACGATTGCGCCGGCCGCCACGAACTGCGTTGCCACCTCGCGGCCGATGCCGCGCCCGGCCCCAGTCACCCAGACCCGCTTGCCACTGAAATCAAAGGCCATTGCTTGTTGCTCCTTATCCATCACCACACCATCTCCACGCTCTCTTCGTCCTCGGCAAGCAGGCCGTCGAGGAAACGGCAGAAGTCGTCGAGGCGCGGGTGATCGAACACGTCGGAGACCTTGACCTGCACCCCGAACTCGGCGCCGAGCAGGTTGACTATCTGGATGGTCTGCAGGGACTGGCCCCCCAGTTCGAAGAAGTTGTCCGTGGGCGCCATGGTGGCGAGCCCCAGGATCTGCTGCCAGATGGCGCCGACCCGGTTCTCGGTCTCGCTGCCCAGGGTCAGGGCTTCGCCGCCCGCCTGGTAGGCGGCCAGCAAGGCCTTGCGATCCAGCTTGTTGGAGCCGGTGCGAGGCAGCTGGTCATAGTGGCGATAGTCGGTGGGGATCATGGCGGCAGGCAGCACCCTGGCCAGCTGCGCCTTGATGACCCGGCTGTCGCGCTCCGGCCCCGCCACGAAGGCCACCAGCCGGCGCACGCTGCCGATGCTCACCCCCTGCACGCAGGCCTCATCCACCCCGGGCAGGGCCAGCAGCTGGGCCTCCACTTCGCCGGGCTGGATGCGATAACCGCTTATCTTGAATTCGTTGTCGCGCCGGCCGAGGTAGACCAGCCGGCCGGACACCAGGCGCACCCGATCGCCGGTGCGATAGACGGGCATCAGCTCCGCGCCAACCCGCAAGGTATCGAAGCTGCCTTGTACGCCCCCCACATAGCCGTTGGCCAGCTGCGGGCCGAGCAGTACCAGCTCGCCTTCCTCGGCGGGTTGCTCCCCCGCCCCCAGAATGAGCGCCTGCATGCCGGGCAGCGGCAGACCGATGGGCAACTGGGCCTGGCTCGGGTCTTCCTGTTGCAGCTCCTGAGTGGTCACCACCACGGTCGTTTCGGTGGGACCGTAGGTGTTGAACAGGCGCACATCGGAGCGACCCTGGCGCTGCCACTGGGCCAGCTGCTCGGGGTAGACCGCCTCGCCGCCGATGATGACGGTGGTAAGCCCGGCAGGAATGTGGGCCTGACCCGCCGTCAATGCCACCACCCACTCGTTCCAGAACGCGGTGGGCAGGTCGAGGTGGGTGATCCCCATCTGCTCCACCCCGGCCGCAAAGGCGGGCATGGATTCGAGCAGGGCGTCGGTGCGTAGTACCAGGGTGGCGCCGGCGCTCAGGGTGGCGAACACCTCCTCGATGCTGGCGTCGAAGTTGAAGGGGGCGAATTGCAACATCCGCGCGTCTTCATCCAGGTGATAACGGCAGCGGGCGGCGGCGGCGAAGTGATCCAGCGCGCCGTGGCTCACCGCCACCCCCTTGGGCAGGCCGGTCGAGCCCGAGGTGAACATCAGGTAGGCGACGGCACGGCCGGCGGCCGGCTGGTTCAAGCGGTTATCGCTCACCAGATCCCCCGCCAGGAGCGTGCGCCCCTCAAACAGGCTGGCCAGCTTGTGGCGGTACTCGGCCTGGGTGATCAGGGTCTTGACCTCCCCCAGCCGCAGAATATGGCCCTGGCGCTCCAGCGGCTGCTCGGGGTCGAGCGGCACGTAGACGGCGCCCGCCAGCAACACCGCCAGCTGGGCGAAGATGGCCTGGGGGGTGCGGGCCAGCATGACCCCCACCTTGTCGCCGGGGGCGACGCCTGCGGCCTGCAGGGCGGCCGCCATCTGTTCGGATCTGGCCAGCAGCGCCTCGTAGCTGAAGCGGGCCTCTCCCTGCGCCGAGCTCTGAATCAAGGCAATCTTGTTCGGGGTCTGGGCGGCGAAATGGCAGAGCGCCTCCAGCACAGGCCGAGCCTTGATCACTTCATGGGAGGGGCCGGCGATCAGGGCGCTGGCTCGCTGCTCGGCCAGCCAGTCGGCCTTGAGCGCCCCCAGAGTCTGGGTGGGCTCGGCCAGCCAGCGGCCCAGCAGGGCAAACAGGGTATCGGCGATGGCAGCCAGATCCCCCTGCTGGTAGCAGCCGGGGTTGGCGTCCAGATCCAGTCTGGGCTGGCCATCGACGCCGACCTGCACCTCGATGGTGAGATCCTCCACCGGCCCGGCGCTGATGTTGAGAATATGGGCAGATAGCGGCCCGAAGCGGCGAGCGTGATCGAACGGCATGATGTTGACCAGCGGGCCGAACAGGCGTTTGTCACCCCCCACCAGGCCAAGGTCGCGGCGCAGCAGCTCGTAGCGGTAGTGCTGGTGCTTGCGCACCCCGCGCTTGGCCTTGGCCACGGCGCCAGCGGCTCCCGCCAGATCCAGTTCTTCACCCAGAGTCAGCGCCAGCGGGGTAATGTTCATCTGCATGCAGGGCACGGTCAGCGACGCCGAGCCGATGCGGTTCATCATCATCAGGCCGAGCAGGGTCTTATCCTGGCCGCTCGACAGCGACAGCTGGGCCGAGAGACCGGCCAGCAGCAGATCGGGCCAACCCAGCTTGTGCTCGTCGGCAAAGCCGGTCAGGGATTGCCAGAGCGCCGCCGGCAGCGGACGGCTCTCGCGGATAAATTCGGCGGCGATCGGTGCGCGGGTCTCGCCAAAGGACTTCACCTCGGGCCAGCCTTGCAGCTGCTCCTGCCAGAAGGCGCGGGCGGCGGCGTTCTTGCCGCTCTGCTCGCGGCTCGCCTCTTCTGCCAGCACTTCAGCCAACGAGCCGAAGGGGGATGGGGAGTTCATCTCACCGGCCAGCCCCTCTGCATACAGTTCGGCGATGCGCTGGAACAGCAAGGTGGTGCCAAAGCCGTCGAGGGCGATGTGGTGCACGCAGCTGTAGAGATAATCGCGGCCGGGGCCGCGCAGCAGGGCGAAACGGCAGGGCGCTTCTTGGGTCAGCTCGAACGGGCGGCGCAGATCGGCCCAGGCCCAGGCGCGGGCCAGCGTCTCGTCATCGCGCTCGAGGGAGACCTCTTCATAGGCCAGGGGCAGCTCATGCGAGACGAAGCAGACCGCCTCCTTATCGTCTTCGAAGTGGCCCTTGAGCGCCTCGCACTCCCCCACCGCCTTGGCAAGGGCTGCGACCAGCACGGCCGCCTCGACCTTGCCGTCGAAGGCGATGCACTCGGCGGTGTTGAACATCGCCTTGTCATCGTTGAGCAGATGTCCGGACCAGAGCCCCTGCTGGGGGATGGTCAAGGGGAAACGGTTCATGGGGCCACCTCCAGGGCCTGGGCTGCCAGCTTGGCCTCGATGAGGCGCCACCAGCCGTTGAGGGTCGGCAGCTTGGCGAGATCCACGAAGCCGAGCTCCACCCCGGCGGCGCGCCACTCGGTGAGCAGGGCCATGATCCGCACCGAATCCAGACCGTAGTCGATGAGGTTCTCGTCGGGGTCAAACTCCCCCTCGTCCTCGTCGATGTGACTCAGCAGCCGCGCCTTGAGCCCCTCATACGTCAGCAACGGATTGGTGGGCTGGGCGGCAGAAGCGGAGGCCGAGGCAAGGGCCAGCACCTCCTCGCAGCGGATCACCTTGCCGCAGCGGGTCGCCACGTAGTCGAGCGCCATCTGGTGGTCGGCCAGGGAGAAATCCGCCACCCCGTCCGCCAGGAAGAAGGGCTGGATGTCGCGCATGAAGGCGTCACAGGCGGTCATCATGCAGCCGATATGGCCGTAGATGCCGCCGATGATCAGCTGATCCCGCCCCAGCGCTTTGAGCATCTGCTCCAACTCGGAGCGCTGGAAGGCGCTGTAACGCCACTTGACCAGCACGGTGTCGTCACGCTCCGGGCGCAGCGCTGCCACCACCTGCTGCTGCTCGGGCCGCTTGTTGAGACCCGGGCCCCACATGTCGTTGAGCAGGGCGCGATCTTCAGGGGATTGATCCTTGGGCTGGGCGGTGTAGAAGACCGGGATGCCGAGGGCCTTGCACTGCTTGCGCACGGCGGCCAGCTGCTCGGTGAGCGCCGCGATCAGCGGGCTGTTTTCGCCATAGAAGGCGGTGAAGTACTCCTGCATGTCGTGGATCAGCAGGGCGGCGCGCTTGGGATCCAGAGACCAGTCGACCTTGTTGGCCTTCCACTGGCTGGGCATGGCGTAATTGTTCAGGGTTAGGATAGCCATAACGTCATGATTCCTTACTAGTTTTTATGCTGTAGAGGCTGGTTGGCGGCGATGGCGTGCGCAATGCGCGCCCGCAGCCCCTGCTTGTCAATCTTGCCCACCGCCGTCATGGGCAGGGCGTCCAGAGTTTCGAAACGGTCGGGCAGCTTGAAGTCCGCCACCCCGCGCTCGCGCAGAAACTTGCGCAAGGCCAGCGGCTTCAAGGCGGGATCCGTGCTGACGATGAAGGCGCAGCTCTTCTCCCCCATGGCGCTGTCAGGCATGGAGACCAGGGCCGCATGTATAATGGCCGGATGGTGCAGCAGCTGGTTTTCCACCTCTTCCGCCGCGATCTTCTCGCCGCCCCGGTTGATCTGATCCTTCTGCCGCCCCACCACGGTGAGGTAACCATCGGCATCCTGTACCACCAGATCGCCGGAGCAATAGAAACCCTCGGCATCGAACACCCGGGCGTTGTGGGCCGGGCTCTGGTAGTAACCGCGGAAGGTATAGGGGCCGCGGGTGTGCAGGGCGCCAGGCTCGCCGGGGGCAACCGGATTGCCCGCCTCATCGAGGATGCGCACCTCGTCGTCCGGGCTCATGGGGCGGCCCTGGGTGTGAATGACCTTCTCGTCGGGATCAGAGAGCCGGGTGTAGTTGACCAGCCCTTCCGCCATGCCGAACACCTGCTGCAGCCGGCAGCCGAGCAGCGGCCCAATCTTGCTGGCCACCGCCTCCCCCAGCTTGGCGCCGCCCACTTGCAGCAAGTCGAGGCTCTCGAGCTGAGTGCGCGCTGTTGGATCCGCTTCCGCTGCCTGCAGCCAGAGCGAGACCGCCGGCGGCACCAGCGAGGTGAGGTTGACCCGGTGGCGGGCGATCAGCGGGAAGCAGCTGATGGGGCTGGGGTCGGAGGCGAGCACCACGGCGCCACCCGCCTCGAACACCCCCAGGGCGCCAGGGGAGCTCAAGGGAAAGTTGTGGGGCGCCGGTAGGGCGCACAGATAACGGGTATGGGAGCCGAGGCCACAGATCTCATTGCTGCGGCGCACGCTGTAGTAATAGTCGTCATGGGTGCGCGGGATGAGCTTGGGAGTGCCGGTACTGCCGCCGGAGAGCTGGAAGAAGGCCACCTCGTCCGCCGGGGTCGGGCCATATTTCACTGGCTCACTCTCATCCCCCTTCGTCAACCAGTGAGTCAGCCCCAGCTCCCCCCCATCGCCATCCAGCAGCACCAGCTCGGCGCTGATGGTTGTCAGCAGCTCGCTCTCGCGACCCTTGCTCGCAAACAGCGGATGAGCCAGCGAGCCGATAAAGAGGCGCGGTGTGATCTGCTCGGCATAAGAGAGGAGCTCCAGCCGGTTGTGGCTAAAGAGCGCATTGACCGGCGCGATGCCGGCCTTGAGCAGGGCGAAGAACACCAGATAGAACTCGGCCACGTTGGGGAGCTGCACCAGCGCGGTGTCCCCCACCCCCAGGCCGTGGCGGGCCAGATTCGCGGCCAGCCGGCTCGAGGCGGTGTCCAGCTCGCGATAGCTGAAGCGGCGCTTGCCGCAGAGGATCGCCTCGGCGTCGGGGGCCAGTTCGCACTGACGCGCCAGCATGGCGGTGAGCGGCTCGCCGCGCCAATAGCCCTTGGCGCGGTAGCGCTCCGCCAACTCTTCGGGCCAGCGGGTATAGGGCAGGAAGCGGTTGAATTGGCTCATTGCGCCACCTCCAAGCCCAGGCCCAGGGCTTTTAACATGGTCCCCAGCTTGGTGCCGGTCTCGGCCCACTCCATGGCGGGATCCGAGCCCGCGACGATACCGGCGCCAGCAAACAGCTCCACCTGATGGCCATCGAGCACGCCGCAGCGGATCACCACGGCCCACTCACCGTTGCCCTGGCTGTCGCACCAACCGACGATGCCGCTGAACAGGGCTCGCCGGAAGGGCTCCTGCTCGCGGATGAACTGGCGGGCGAGTTCGGTGGGATAGCCGCACAGGGCCGGGGTGGGATGCAGCTGGCAGGCAAGTGACAGTACCGATGCCTCGCCGCCATTGAGCCGCCCGGCGATGGGGGTGCCCAGATGCCAGAGGGTATCCGTGCTCATCAGCGAGGGATGAGCGGGGATCGCCAGCTCGCGGCAGTGGGGGGTCAGCACCCGGCGGATCTCGTCGATCACCAACTTGTGTTCATGCTGATCCTTGCGAGAGGCCAGCAGATCCCGAGCCACCATCTCGTCTTGCGCCGGCTCGCTCGCCCGTCTGGCGGAGCCCGCCAGCGGGTGGGTGAAAACCTCTCCCCCGCTGACCCGCAGCAGCAGCTCGGGGCTTGCGCCCAGCAGGCGGCGATCCTGATCGAGCGGCAGGGAGAAGTGGAAGGCGTGGGGATTCTGGGCCATCAAACGGGCCATCACCTGCTTAGGGTCAGCGGGCTGGTGCAGGGTAAGGGTGAGTTTGCGCGACAACACCACCTTGGCGAGCCGACCTTGTGCAAACGCATCCAGCGCCGCGCTGACCGAGGCCTGGAATTCGCTGGCCGGCGGGGTGCTCTGCACCGAGATGACCCGGTTGGCCTCGGGGGCTTGCTCAGCCGCTGTCACCGATGACGGCTCTGTCGGGGCCAGTTTCTCGCACCGCTTATAGCTGCCGGGCACATAGAGGCAGGAGGCCTCCGCCGGGTCGAACGCAAAAGCACCGATCAGCAGAGGGTTGGTCTGGCCGGCAGCCCTGGCGGCATCGAGGGCCAGGGTTATCTGCTGTGCCAGCAGGGGCCACTCGCAGGCGGGGGTGGTGATGGGTTGCCCCAGGTCAGTGGCACTGATCGTGCCCTGACACGAGGTAAACAAGAAATCAGGCGACATCTTCGCCTCGGCAGGTGTGCCATTGTCCATTACTCGAGTCTTCACGTAACACCCTCAAAGAAGATTCAAAATGATAATGATTATCAGTTTGACTTTGTGCGGCGGTAAAATACTCGCTTTGAAATCGCGGGGTCAATGGGATTTTGCATCGTTAAAACAGGAGCTTGTCTGTGGGTATGTCGGGGATGACGCCAGGACGGGCCTGCTGGCCGTGAAGGGAAACAGCTACTCGAATGAAAACGGATTGCCATCCCCATATGGGGGATGCGACAGAAACCGGTCATAGAGGCCCCACTGGCGGCCAACCCGCTTTGCCTCTAAGATGGCGCCACCTCTTGTGACAGCCCCGAAAATGGAACCCTCCCATGTTGAAACACCTGCTTCTGCTTCCCTTCGCCCTGCTGCTGGCGGCCTGCTCGCTGACCCAGTACAGCGTCAGCGAAGGGGAGATCAACCAGTACCTCAAGGAGCGAGTCGCCTTCGAGAAACAGCTGGGGATCCCCGGCATCATGTCGAGCAAGATCCGACTCGATGACATGCAAAGCCGCATCGGCCGCAGCCAGGCCGACAAGGTCGAGCTGGATGCCGCCGGCGAGCTGCAGGTGGCAAGCCCCCTTGGCAGCCAGCAGATGAAGATCCGCCTCTCCCTGCGGGCACGCCCGGACTATGTGGCCGAGCAGGGCGCCATCTATCTGCGCGATCTCGAATTGCTCTCCGTCAAGACCGAGCCGGCGGACGTGGGCACCGCCCTCTCCCCGCTCTTGCCCACCTTCAACCAGTCCCTCTCCCTGTTCCTCTCCCAGACCCCCGTCTACCGGCTCGATGGCAGCCGCCAGAACGAGGCGCGGATCAAGGAGAAGGTCGAGGCCCTCAAGGTGGAGCCGGGCCGACTGGTCATCCCCTTCAAACTGATGTGACACCTGCCGCCGCGCCTCTCCTCTTCACCCCACCGGGGCGCGGTTTTTTTCTTCTCAAGCCCCGCCCTTTGCCCCATAATGCACACCATTCTCATTTAGATTCATGAGAAGCGTCATAATAAAATCAACAATATGGTGAGAAGGACATGAGAAAAACCGTACTGGTGCAGGCGATCGCCTGCGCACTCCTCAGCAGCGCCGCACAGGCTGCCGTCAAGGTGGAGGACAAGACGTTCAACACCGCCGCCAACATGCTGGCCTACACCGAATTCGAGCTCTCCGGCGAGCCGCTGGCCGAGGCCCTCGGTCTGGATCTGGATGTGCTGGACGCCAACCGCGCCGACGAGCCGACCCCGTTCGACTTCGCCGCCGGCATCGAATCCTATGAATACTCCGAAGAGGCGATGTACGCCCTCAACTACCAGTCCGGCATGGGCCCCCATCTGGTAAACGGGCCGCAAAACCAGGCCCGTGGCGGCACCCTGGCCGATCTGGGCAAACGGGTACTGGCCATGGCAGAGGCCGTCGGCTTCCCCGCCGATGAAATTCCCCAGGGCATGTATCCCCTCTCCCTGCCCTACGCCTCCGCCAACCCGGAGTTCGCCCAGGCCGTGAACGCCACCCCGGTCAACGGTGACCAGATCACCATCAAGACCGCCAAGGGCAACGAGAAGAGCGTCAAGACCCAGGTCCCCGCCTACTTCCGCGACTACGCCACCCTGCGCTGGAGCGGCAGTGACAACCTGCTGGTCCCGGCCGCCGTGGGCGGCATCCTGCTCAAGGAAGTGATGTGGTCCCAGGATTTCCTGGGCGGCATGCACGTAGCCGAGACCGATGAAGAGGTGGAAGCCGCGTCCGCCACCATGGATCAGGACGGCAAGCACAAGCTGGGGGTTTCTGCCGCCGACGGCTTCAACGGCATGATGCTGACCGAGCAGTCCATCGACAAGCTCGCCATCCTGCAAGGTCAGCTCGGCTTTGACGGCAAGACCCTGGGCGCCAAAATCATCCCGCAGTACGATCCGGCCAAGGGGGTTGTCTACTTCCCTCATCAGGTGAAGGTGACCGAGACCAGCAAGAACGACGCCGGTGCCATCGGCAAGCTGGAGGTCGTGGACGGCTCCGCCCAGTTGCGCGACGCCTGGATGCTGCTGTGGCCCCTCTCCGAGTTCTACGCCTTCAGCGATCAGCGCACGGCCAACACCAATCAGAACCCGGCCTTCCACGCCGTGTTTGACGGTGCCCCGTTCGCCGCCGCTCCGGCTGCCAACCAGACCAACGATCTGGGCAAGGCGGTGGCGGGCAGCGATGCCTTCTCCCTGGCCCTGAACCTCTCCAACCTCACCTTCAAGAACCTGCTGGCCCTGCACTTCGAGCCCAAGGCCGGCACCCTGGTCGACAGCTGGCAGGCTGGCAAACAGGCCGGGCACGTCACCACCTTCGACGCCGCCTACGCCCTGGTCGCCCTGCAGATCTTCCAGCGCGCCCAGGATGCGCTGCCGGTGGGTTACGCCGCCGGTGACAATGGCGAGCTGAACCTCAAGACCCCACAGGGTGAGCAGGCGATCGCACTGGTCCGCAAGCAGGCCGATTTCATCCTCGCCAACCTCAAGGGCAAGAACGGCCTGGTCCATGACGGTCTGACCCTGGGTGGCAAGCTTGACGCCGGTCAGTCCATCGACGCGCAGTTCGCCGCCATCCGCGGCCTGACCGCCGCCTTCCTGGCCACCTCGGATGCCAAGTACCGCACCGCGGCGCGCGAGCTCTTCATCGCCGCCGACAAGGCCTACTTCAATGCCAAGGCCGGTACCTGGCTCGCCGGCAAGCAGGGTGAATACACCCCCTGGACCCAGGCCGCCATCTCCGGCGCCCTGCGCTCTGCCATGCTGAACCTGCGCAACGAAGGGGCCGAGAAGGCACCCGAGCTTGAGCTGGCACAGCTGACCCAGCGCTACGTGAGCTGGTTCCGCGGCACCGTCAACGGCGGCATGCAGATGGCCGAATGGGTCGGCGACTCCGGCGAGAACGTCATCGAGGGTGCCGGCAGCGACACCGACGAAGATGGCGTCCCGCAAGTGACCGCCGCCGGTGGCAAGCATGGCACCGCCATGGTGATGGCCGGCAAGGCCCTGGTCAGCGAGAAATAAATCGACCACCAATAGAAAGGGAGCCCAGGGCTCCCTTTTTTTGTCTGTCTCGACGAGGTTAGCCGAGCTTGGCCAGCATCGGCTTGGTCACCAGCACGATGCCCTGCTCGGAGCGGTAGAAGCGGCGTGCATCCTCGTCCGCATTCTCCCCCACCACCAGGCCGTCTGGCAGCTTGCACCCCTTGTCCACCACCACCCGGCGCAAGCGGCAACCAGCCCCGATCTCGACCCCGGGGAAGATCACCGCCTGATCCAGGGTACAGAAGGAGTGTACCCGCACGTTGGTGAACAGCACCGAGTTGAGCACGAAGGAGCCGCTCACGATGGAGCCCCCCGCAAACATGGAGTTGATGGTCATGCCGTGCTGGCCGTTTCTGTCCTGCACGAACTTGGCCGGGGGCGACATGTTCTGGCTGGTCCAGATGGGCCAGTTCTCGTCATAGATGTCGAGCTCCGGTACCACGGAGGCAAGGTCCATGTTCGCCTCCCAGAACGAATCCAGGGTCCCCACGTCGCGCCAGTAGGGTTTCTGCCCCTCCTTGGCCCCGACACAGGACATGTTGAACGGGTGGGCAAATGCCTTGCCCTCCCCCACGATGCGCGGGATCACGTCCATGCCGAAGTCGTGCTTGGACTCCTGGTTGTGGATGTCCTCTTCCAGCAACTGGTAGAGGTACTCCGCCTCGAAGATGTAGATGCCCATGGAGGCCAGCGAGCGATCCTCGCAGCCCGGCATGGCGGGCGGATTGGCCGGTTTCTCCACGAAGGTGCGGATCTTGCGTTGCTCGTCGATGTCCATCACGCCGAAAGCCGATGCCTCGCAGCGCGGTACCTCGATACAGGCCACCGTCACCTTGGCGCCGAGGCGCACGTGATCGAGCAGCATGGCAGCGTAGTCCATCTTGTAGATGTGATCCCCCGCCAGCACCACGATGTACTTGGGACCGTAGTCACGGATGATGTCGACGTTCTGGTAGATGGCATCTGCGGTGCCGCGATACCAGTGCACCTCGTCCACCCGCTGCTGGGCGGGCAGCAAGTCGATGAACTCGTTCATCTGGTAGCGCAGGAAAGACCAGCCCGATTGCAGGTGGCGCAACAGGCTGTGGGACTTGTACTGGGTCACCACACCCACCCGGCGGATGCCGGAGTTGATGCAGTTGGAGAGCACGAAGTCGATGATACGGAATTTGCCGCCAAAGTGGACGGCGGGCTTGGCGCGGTTATCGGTCAACTGCTTCAGGCGGCTGCCCCGTCCCCCTGCGAGCACCAAGGCCATACTCTGATTCAATAGTTGCCGTGCTTTGGCGGTGTCTACGGGTTCTAGCAACATATCTACCTCTGCTCTGTTGGGGCTGTTTTCAACCCATCTTCGCTTTTTTTACAGACCATGAAAGTGTTTTCACTCACATTTAGTTGCATTCCGCCGGCGCTTTATCGTGGAGTTGCGTGAGTACTCATGTTTTGCGCCAGCGACTTGGTTAGAATTTCTACATCATGAACATCATCAAGGATGAAACGATGTTGAATAAACATGAGGGAAACCTGCTGCTGGTCAGCGCACTGGTCTGCATTCCCATGCTGCTGTTGCAGGGAGTGCTGCTCGCCCCCCCCGCCTCACCGCTCACCCTGCTGCTGGTCCTGATGACCACCCTGACGGGATTCGCCCTGCTGCTCTTTCTCACCCACAGCGTGCGCCGTGGGGAAAAGGCGAGGCAGGAGCAACGCTGGCTGCTGGCGCTGCAGCAGCGGGATCCCGCCATGCTCGACAGCGTACAGGCACAAACGGCTCTGCGCCAGCTCCTTGCGTCCTTCAATGAGGCCGAGATCGATGCCCACCGCCAGATCACCGAGTTGCACAATCAGGCGACCCGGGACGAGATGACGGGCCTTGGCAACCGCCACGCCTTCCGGCGCGATCTGACCGAGCTGCTGCAACAGGAAAACACCCAGACCGCCATCCTGGTGCTCATCCGCGCCACCGAGCTCGGGACCCTCAACGCCCAGCGCGGCTTCCAGTCCGGGGATGCCTACATCCGGGACATCGCCGCCCTCATCAGCCACACCGTCAACCGCTTCCCGGGCCACCGGGTCTATCGCATCTCGGGGGCCGATTTTGCCGTCCTGCTGCCCCCCCTGGCCCAGATCCCGCCCCATCTGCTGGGACGGGATCTGAAGCTCGCCTTCGATCGCTATCAGCACGATCACGAGCTCGAGAGCGCCGCCTACTCGGGCATGACCCGCCTGAGCAGCGAGCAGAAGATAGAGGCCATTCTGGCCCGGGCGGATCTCGCGCTGGCCCGCGCCCAGACGGAGGTGGTCAATGGCTGGGCCATCCAGCAGAACGACGAGGTGGTCGAGGTGCAGGGTCAGCGTCACTGGACCCAGGTGCTGACCGAGCTGCTGGAGCAGGAGAGCGTCAGCTTCACCTGCCAGCCCATCCAGCCCCTGCATCGCGGCATGCTCGCCTATCACGAGATCTATCCCCGTTTCAGCAGCAGCGACGGCACCGTGCTGCCAAGCGATACCCTGCTCGCCATGGCGCAGCGGCTGGACATGGTACTGCGCCTGACCCAGATGGTGATCCGCCATGTCATCCGCCAATACCGCGCCTTCGGAGGCCACAACAGCCGATGGGGTCTCAATCTGCCGGGCTCCCTGCTGCAAAACAGTGCCTTTCTCATCTGGCTGGATCACCAGTTGCAAAAAGACCCCGACATCGGGGCCAACCTGGTGTTCGAGCTCGACGAGGAGCACCTGGAGCGCAACCTGACCGGGTCCAGGCGGCTGTTCGAGCTGCTCAGGCGCCACGGCAGCCGCTCGGCCATCTGCAACTTCGGCAAGGGGATCGGCTCCTTCAGCCTGTTTCGCGAGCTCAAACCCGACTACATCAAGCTGGATCCCGGTCTCATCACCGAGCTGGAGCAGGATCTCACCAACCAGCAGTTCGTGCGGATGATCGTCGACGTCTCCCATCGCATGGGCTGCCTGGTGATCGCGGAAGGGGTGGAACAGATAGGCCAGAAGCAGATGCTGCAGAGCATGTATGTGGACGGCTTGCAGGGCTACCTCATCGCCCGGCCCCAGGGGCTGGGACCGGAGATCGGTCAGATGGGGATCTTCACGGAGACGGTTTCAGCTTCAACAGGGTCAGAATGATGTCGTTGAGCTGGCGATAACGCTCCAGCTCCTTCTGATCGTAACGGGTCGCCAGCATGGTCGGGTTGTGGCGATGCTTGAGGTAGCGGTTGATCTGCAGGCGGTTGAACCCGGCCACCTTGTAGATCTGGCCGAGCAGGGCATTGAGCTCGTCGTCCGCCAGCCCGGCCCGGGTCAGGTAATCGGGTTGGGACGGGCTCTCCTGGCGGGCCGTGACCTTCTCCAGCTGGCCACGCTCCTGCAAATAGGTGAGCCACTGCTCCACGTAGAGCGGCTTGCAGCCCCCCAGCAGATTGAAGTACCCCACGGCATCGCAGCGGCACCCGCTCAGCAGCACCAGGGCCAGCTCGTCGCTGTCACACTGAAAGCTCACCGGGCCGCTCTGGCTCCAGTCCAGCGCCTGCACCTGGATCCTCCCCTGCGCCCCCGCCTTCGTGGTCACGTCAAAGACAAACATGGCACCTCCCGATCGGCAAAGGGTTGATGATGACCCATCCCCGGGACGGGTGCAAAGGCAAATCGCCTATTCATGGCCCATGGCGGCCATAAAAAAACCGGCCCCCCGAAGGGGGCCGGTTCATCACAATCCGGCAGGACGGCAGACTCAGGCGTCCAGTTCCACCAGCGCCTTGGCCAGCTCGATGGGCTCGAGCTCCTGGCCTTCCAGATCGGCGTTCCAGTTCGGGCCGACCAGCACGTCATCCTCGTCCAGATCGTTGATCCAGATGTCCAGGAACTCTTCGAGCTCGATCACTTCCGGCTCGTAATCCGCCCACTCGTCCACGCAGTGCAGGCGGGCATCCCCTTCGGCGGACCAGAGCGGCATCACGTCCGCATCTTCGAACTCGGCGGAGCGGCACACCACCCAGTCTTCACCGTAGCGCAGACCCCACACCTGACCCGACTCGCGGACTTCTTCGATGAACAGCTGGAAATTGGCGTCAAGATTGTCAGTTAGTTTGCTCATGGGGTCTCTCTCTTGCAAAGCAATGGCAGGCTGTCGGCCAGGGCTGGCCGAGAATGGGGCAGATGGTGTCCCAAAAGCCCCCCAGACTCAAGCCTTATCCCGAAAAAGCGGGGATAAAGGCCGTCAGATGCGATATTTCGCCACCAGGGCCCCCAGCTCGTCGCAGGCCAGCGCCAGTTGCCCGGATGCCTGCTCGGTCAGCCGGTTCTGGGCCAGGGCATCCGCCGCCAGTTGGGTGATGGCCACCAGCCGCTGGTTGATCTCCTCCGCCGCCCGGCTCTGCTCCGCCGCCGCCGTGGCAATCTGCCCATTCATGGCAGTAATGGTGTGGACGGATCCATCGATGGCATTGATGGCGACATCCGCATCGCCGGCCCTGTCCGCCGTCGCGCGGGAGAGCTGCTGCAACTGGCTGATGCCGCTGACCACCTTGCCGGCCCCCTCCTGCAGCCGCTGGATCATCTGCCGGATCTCGTCGGTGGAGCTGTGGGTGCGGGTCGCCAGGGTACGCACCTCGTCGGCGACCACCGCAAAGCCGCGCCCCTGCTCCCCGGCCCGTGCCGCTTCAATGGCGGCGTTGAGGGCCAGCAGGTTGGTCTGCTCCGCCACCCCGCGAATGACGTCGAGCACGGAGCCAATCTGCTGAGTCTCCTGCTCGAGGCGGCTCACCGCCTGTACCGTCTCCACCATCTCGTCCGCCAACTGGCTGATGGACTCCCGGGTCTGGACCACCACCTCGCGGCCATGCTGGGCCAGATTGAGGGCCGAATCCGCCGCGTCGGCGGCCTGGGCCGCGTGCTGGCCCACTTCGCGGCTGCTCACCGTCATCTGCTCCATGGCGCTGGCCACCCGCAGGGTATCCTGCTCCTGGCCGGTGACGATGGCGCCGGTACGCTCCACCACCTCGGCCAGCTGGTGGGCATGCACCCGGTTCTGATCCGCTATCTGCTGGCTGCGGGCCACCAGCTGCGCCATCTGGCTGGCGAAGAGGTTGAAGTTGATGCTGAGCTGGCTCAGCTCGTCACGCCCAGACTCCGGCAGACGTACCCGCAGATCCCCCTCCCCCCTGGCGATGTTGCCAAGGGCCGAGACCGAGCGGGAGAGGGGCACGACGATGCTGCGCACAATGAGGCCAACCACGGCAAACAGCAGGAGGGCCAGCACCAGCCCGATCCCCAGCAGGGTGTGCAGCACCTCCCGGTACTGGGCCTCGACGTCGTCCACATAGACGCCGGTGCCGATGATCCAGTCCCAGGGGGCGAAGCGCTTGATGTAGGAGATCTTGCGTACCGGTTCGTCCACCCCCGGCTTGGGCCAGTAGTAGGCCACCTCCCCCGCGCCCTGGGCCCGGGCCAGATCGGCGAAGGCGACGAACAGCCTGAGCCCCTGCTTGTCCTCCACCCCGGAGAGATCCTTGCCGTCCAGCTCGGGTTTCATGGGGTGCATCACCATGGTGGGGTGGCTGTCGTTGATCCAGAAGTAGTCATCGTTGCCGTAACGCAACCCCTTGATCAGCGCCAGCGCCTCGGCCTTGGCGCTCGCCTCGTCCAGCTCCCCCTTGCGCACCCTGGCTTCCAGCCCCGCCACCAGGCTGTAGGCGGTCTCCACCTGGGCCTGGGTCTGGCGGCTCTTCTCACCCATCAGCCCCTGCTGATAGATCTGCAGGCAGAAGAACAGCAGCAGTCCCAGCAGCGCCAGCACCATCAGGGTCACCAGCGACAGACGCCGACCGATACTCCATTGTCTCAACATACCCTCGCCCCGCAGCAGCTACATATCCTTAACACAAGGTATGCCGCCGCGACGCGGGCTGTCCACGATGTCAGCAAAAGCGATGCCAAAAACATGATCCAGCCCCAAAAACAAGAAAGGGTGCCCAGTGGCACCCTTTCTCGTGGTCGACAGGAAGAGGTATCACCGCTCCCAGTACACCTCTTCCAGGCTGTCTTCCTTCTCCGGCAACCCGCGGGAGAGGCGCGGGCTGCTCTGGGCCAGTACCTCGTAGCTCACCCGGTTGGCGTACTTGCACACCTGGGCCAGAGAGGAGTAGGTCAGGAATTCCGAGAGATGCTTGGCGGAGTTCGGCACGTTCATGCGGTGGTAGGCGTTCGCCACCATGTCGTGCAGCACGGCGGACAGCGCCCCGTCCCCTGCCCCGTTGGTGTTCTTGATCTTCTCCGGGCCGCCCATGTAGGGGGAGATGTGGGAGTAGATACGCGCAGGCTTGCGGCACTTGTCCCGGGCCATGGGGCGGCTGAACTCGTACATGTTGAACTCGGGGATGACGCCGGGCAGCAGGGTGTGGGTGGTCTCGCGCTTGTAGTCCTCGTCGGTGTAGCTCGCCATGTAGAGGCCGATGGGGCCGGCGGTGCAGAGCACCATGTCCGCCCAGTCCAGCGCCTTGTCGGCCGCGCCGAGGGGATCCTTTATCCCGGTCAGGGCCTCCGCCTCGTCCTCGTTCATGGCGAGCACGGTCACGTTCTCGCTGATGAAATCGCGCCACCACTGGGGATTCTCGTCGATGACGAAGCGGGTGCCCAGGGTCAGCACCACGGGCACCCCGGCCTCGCGAGCATAGCGCACCGCGGCCATGGCGGCCTCCTTCATGGGCGTGCCGTCGGCGCCGCGCACCAGGTAGGCGGTGATCACCAGGGCCGAGGCCTCCTTGATGATGGTCTCGGGGATGTGGTCCACATCCAGGTGATCCATCTTGCCGGCGTTGATGCCAAAGCTGCGCTCTCCCCCTTCGGTGATGAAGGTGAAGCAGCGCCCGACCGGGCCGTCCACCGGCTGCAGGTAGTCGAGGTTGACCCGGGAGGAGGTGTTGCACAGATAGCGGTAGGCATAGCTGCCGATGCGGATGTCCTGGCTCATGACGCCAAGCAGGATGGAGTGGGAGTCCGCCAGCACGGAGTAGTTGTGCATGGTGTTGCCGATGGTGCCACCGGCAAATTCGCTCACCACCATGTTGTTGGCCTTGAGCTCGTCGTAGACCATCTCCGCCACCTCGTCGGAGATGAGCATGGAGTGGCCCTTGCTCAGGCCGTACCGGTTCAGGAAGTCTTCGTCCACATGGGCTTCGATATCCACCAGAGTCTGATCGATGCCCACTACATAGGCCTTGCCCAGTTCGGTGAGCTGGGAATTCTGCGGGATCAGGGGATCACGTCTGTCGACCGGGAAGTAGTGTTTGGACTTGCGCTGACCGGGAAATTTCATGGCAATCTTCTGTGCTCTGGGGAAAAGAGGGGCGGGATTTTAACACAATCCACCACGCCGAAAAGTCGCACGATTGAATTTTGAGGTCAGTATAGACAAGGGCTTGCGAGGAAAACGTTTGACTTGCCTGCCACAAAAAACCACCCCGTGACGGGGTGGTGTGCGGGATGACATTCAGCTTGCCGAGAGCCCCTGCACCAGGGCCAGCACCGAGAACATCCCCAGCGACAGCCAGAAGAAGAGGGTGCCGAAGAGGCGCGGCATGTTGGGAGCCCTGGGGATCTGGATGCCGATGGCATGCAGGATGCGACCCACCAGCAGCAGCACACCGCCCAGGTGCAGCCAGAGCGACCCGACCCCCGCCAGTTCGCACAGGGCCATCAGCAGCAGGGTGAGGGGCACGTACTCGGCAAAGTTGCCGTGGGCGCGGATCGCGGCCAGCATCTCGGGGGCTTCCCCCTCCCCTATCATCACCCTGAACTGGGCGCGGCGCTTGACCACCCAGAAGGAGAGCAGCAGGAACAAGAGCCCGAGCAGGCCGGCGTAAATCAGCGTGATATGCATCATCAGGACACTCCTTTATCGTTGAATCCGAACGTCCGCCACGTCGGGCACCGGATGAGAACGGCCATCATGCCAGCTCGCGACAGATGAGGGAAACCATCATGCGGATATGGGCCTGATCGCTGTTGAGGGCCGGGATGTATTCAAACTGCTCGCCACCGGCAGCCATGAAGATTTCCCGGTTCTGCACCTGGATCTCCTCCAGGGTCTCGAGGCAATCCGCCGAGAAGGCCGGGCAGATGACATCGAGCCGCTTGACGCCGCGAGAGGGCAATTCGGCCACGGTCAGGTCCGTGTAGGGCTTGAGCCACTCCTCCTTGCCAAAGCGGGACTGGAAGCTCGCGGTCCACTGCTCCGGGGCCAGCCCCAGCGCCTCCGCCAGCAGGGCGGCGGTGCGTCTGCACTGATGACCATAAGGATCCCCTTCCCGCTCGTAGCGCTCGGGAATGCCGTGGAAGGACATCAGCAGATGCTCCCCCTGGCCGTGCAGCTCCCAGTGGCGACGCACGCTCATGGCCAGCGCCTGGATGTACTCCGGGTGGGCATGGTAATCGCGGATGAGCCGCACCACCGGCAGATTGCGCTCGGTTTTCATCGCCCTGGCCCAGGCGTCGAACACCGAGGCAGTGGTACTGACCGAATACTGGGGATAGAGCGGCAGCAGGATCACCCGGTTGACCCCCTGGGCCTTGAGGGCCTGCCAGCCATCGGCCAGCGACGGGGCGCCATAAGTCATGGCGAGCGCCACCGGCACCTCGACCCCTTCCCGCTTGAGCTCATGCTCCAGGGCCGCGCGCTGCTGCTGGCTGATGACCATCAGGGGGGAGCCCTGCTCGGTCCACACCTGCTGATAGAGCTTGGCCACCTTGGGGGAGCGGGTCGGCAGGATGATGAAGTGAAGCAAGGGGCACCAGAGGTAGCGCGGCAGGTCGACGACCCGCTGATCGTGCAGAAACTGGCTGAGAAACGCCTTGACCGCCGCCGTGGTCGGCGCGGCCGGGGTACCCAGATTGACCAGCAAGATCCCGGTTTTCGTGGTCACGTTAGCATCCTGTCGTTCTGTGTCGTGGGAATGGAATGCAAGAAAGGGCCCGGTATGGACCCTTTTCTCACCCTCGTCGCCAACCGGCGAACGGCTGCGTCCTGCCGGCCCTGAATGGCTTAACCGAGAATGGCGGCCAGTTGCTGGCTGACCAGATCCACCGGCTGGGTGCCGTCGATCTTGACGTAACGGGTGTTGCCCGCTTCCGCTTCTTTGCCGTAGAAACCGATGAGCGGCGCGGTCTGCTGATGGTAGACATCCAGACGCTTGCGCACTGTGGTCTCTTCGTCGTCGGCACGGATCACCAGATCCTCGCCGGTCACGTCATCCTTGCCTTCCACTTTCGGCGGGTTGAACACCACGTGGTAGGTACGGCCGGAGCCGGAGTGCACGCGGCGGCCGCTCATGCGCTTGACGATCTCTTCGTCCGGCACGTCGAATTCCAGCACGAAGTCCACGGTCACACCGGCATCCTTCATGGCTTGCGCCTGGGGAATGGTGCGGGGGAAGCCGTCCAGCAGGAAGCCGTTGGCGCAATCCGGTTGCGCGATGCGTTCTTTGACCAGGCCGATGATGATGTCGTCGGAGACGAGCTGACCTGCGTCCATCACGGCTTTGGCCTTGAGGCCCAGCTCGGTACCCGCCTTGATCGCCGCACGCAGCATGTCGCCGGTGGAGATCTGCGGAATACCGTGTTTTTCCATGATGAACTGAGCCTGGGTACCCTTGCCGGCGCCCGGAGCTCCCAACAGAACAATGCGCATACACGCTCCTAGTTGATTGGTTATTCAATTCTTGAGAAGGCAAAAAACTACACGTTTTCGCCCGTATTAACAAGCTCGCCCCGTGTGAGTGGCCAGATTATCACCACACTCCCGCCCCGTCTCTGCGACCAAAGACGCAGACGACGACCACGAAAAATGATTGAAAATGCAGCAGCGCACCAGAGGGGAACGGCCAAAAAAAAAGCCCACTGTCATGCAGTGGGCCAATCACAATCACATCACGCCTGGAGTAGCAGACGGTTGATACGGGAGACGAAGCTCGCCGGATCATTGAGACCGCCCTGCTCCGCCAGCTGGGCCTGCTCGTGCAGGAGGGAGACCCACTCGCCAAACAGGCTCTCATCCTCGATGGTGCCGAGCTTCTTCACCAGGGCATGGTCGGGGTTGAGCTCCAGGATGTACTTCTGCTCCGGCACCGGCTGACCGGCGGCGCGCATCAGCTTGATCATCTGGGTGCTCATGCCGTGGGCGTCGGTGACGATGCAGGACGGCGAGTCGGTCAGACGGTGGGTGACGCGCACCTCTTTCACCGCCTCCCCGAGGCTCTTCTTGACCCGCTCCACCAGACCGGCGTTGGCTTTTTCGGCCTCCTCCTGCGCCTGCTTGGCGGCGTCGTCTTCCAGATCCCCGAGATCCAGTTCGCCACGGGTGACGGAGACCAGCTGCTTGCCGTCGAACTCGGTCAGGTGGCTCATCAGCCACTCGTCCACCCGCTCCCACATCAGCAGCACTTCGACGCCCTTCTTGCGGAAGATCTCGAGGTGCGGGCTGTTCTTGGCAGCGGCATAAGAGTCGGCGGTGATGTAGTAAATCTTCTGCTGACCTTCCTTCATGCGGCCAACGTAATCCTCCAGCGACACGGTCTGGGCTTCGCCCTCACCGGCGGTGCTGGCAAAGCGCAAGAGCTTCGCGATCTCTTCCCGGTTGGCGTAATCCTCGGCCGGGCCCTCTTTGAGCACATTGCCGAACTCGCTCCAGAACTTGGCGTACTTCTCGCCATCGTCTTTCGCCAGCTTGTTGAGCATGGTGAGCACGCGCTTGGAGCAGGCCTTGCGCAGGGAGGCGGTCACCTTGTTGTCCTGCAGGATTTCACGGCTGACGTTGAGCGGCAGATCGTTGGAGTCCAGCACCCCTTTCACGAAGCGCAGGTAGGTCGGCATGAACTGCTCGGCGTCGTCCATGATGAAGACGCGCTGCACGTAGAGTTTCAGGCCGTGCTTCTGCTCGCGGTTGTAGAGATCGAACGGCGCGCGGGCCGGGATGTAGAGCAGGCTGGTGTATTCCTGGGCCCCTTCCACCCGGTTGTGACCCCACAGGAGCGGATCTTCGAAGTCGTGGGCGACGTGCTTGTAGAACTCCTGGTACTCCTCGTCCTTGATGTCCTTCGGGTTGCGGGTCCAGAGCGCGGTGGCGCGGTTGACCTGCTCCCACTCCCCCGGAGTGCCGACGATGGTTTCACCGTCTTCTTCCCGATCCGGCGTGCCCTCCTTGAACATCTCCACCGGCACGCTGATGTGGTCGGAATATTTGCTGACCACGGAGCGCAGGCGCCAGTCGTCCAGGAACTCCTCCTCCTCGGCTCGCAGGTGCAGGATGACGTCGGTGCCGCGGCCTTCTTTGGTCACGTCGGCCACGGTGAAGGAGCCTTCCCCCTCGGATTCCCACTGCACGCCCTGACCCGGCTCGCTGCCGGCGGCGCGGGAGATGACGGTCACCTTGTCAGCCACGATGAAGGCGGAGTAGAAGCCCACCCCGAACTGACCGATCAGCTGGGAGTCCTTGCCCTGGTCACCGGAGAGGTTCTTGAAGAACTCGGCGGTGCCAGACTTGGCGATGGTGCCCAGGTGCTCGATCACCTGGTCACGGGTCATGCCGATGCCGTTGTCCGAAATGGTCAGGGTCTTGTTCTCTTTGTCCACCACCAGGCGCACGCGCAACTGGCCGTCGTTTTCGAACAAAGAGGCATCGGAAAGCGCCTTGAAGCGCAGCTTGTCCGCCGCATCGGAGGCGTTGGAAATCAGCTCGCGCAGGAATACTTCTTTGTTGGAGTAGAGGCTGTGAGCCATCAGGCTCAGCAGTTGTTTGACTTCAGTCTGAAAGCCGTGGGTTTCGGCGTGAACACTTTGGGTCATCGACCAGTCCTCAAAACGTCGGGTTGAACAGATTCCCAAGCTAGATGGGGTTGGCCTTTCAAATATCAAGGGGCTTGCGTGCAAACTTGAGAGCAAATTTGCACACCGGCCCCTCGCTTGGCCCACACAGGCAACCCCCTCCCGACCTCCCCCTTCACAAGGGGGAGGTGCACTGCCATCCCATGTCTGGCGAAGGGGTCAGATTGGGATCGAGCGTGGAGCCAATAGCGGGGTCAGCCTTGCTCTCACCTGCCAAAGGGAGGGCAGGGGGTCGTTGCTTTCTCCCTTGCCAAAGGGAGGAGTGGGGCAGGATCCATTGCTCCCTCCCCTGCCAAGGGGAGGGCCGGGGTGGGGTCCGTGGCGTCTTTAGCTCAGGCGCTGGCGCCCCATCAGGGAGTGGGAGAGCGTGGTGCCATCCACCAGCTCCAGCTCCCCGCCCACCGGCACGCCATGGGCGATGCGGCTCACCTCCACCCCGGCGGTGCGTGCCATGTCGGCGATGTACCAGGCGGTGGCATCCCCCTCGATGGTGGGGTTGGTGGCGAGGATCAGCTCCTTGATCTGCTCCTCTTGCAGGCGGCGCTCCAGGATATCGAGCCCCAGCTCCTCGGGGCCTATGCCGTCAAGGGGCGACAGGTGGCCCATCAGCACGAAATAACGGCCGGAGAACTGGCCGGTCTGCTCGATGGCCGCCACGTCCGCCGGGCTCTCCACCACGCAGAGCAGGCCGTTCTCCTCGCGCTTGGGATTGGCGCAGATCTCGCAGCGATCGTTCTCGGTAAAGGTGCGGCAGTGGCTGCAATGACCGATTTCGGTGAGCGCCCGATTGAGCAGGGAGGCCAGGCGCAGACCGCCGCTGCGCTCGCGCTCCAGCAGGGTGAACGCCATGCGCTGGGCGGACTTGGGGCCCACGCCCGGCAAGACCTGCAGCGCCTTCATCATCTCATCGAGCAGGGGACTGAATTTCATGGGGATATCCTTTAAAGCCGCGCCGAAGGAGTGATTCGGCCCGCTTGTCTGAAGCGGCGCCGACGCCTCCATCCGAACCTATCTTGTTGGCGCAGGACTATACCCGAGCCGGCCCCGGGCGCCAATGGCCGATCCCGCCACAGTGCCTGACGGCCCAACATCACCCCGGTCGGGGCACTGCACTGAGCGGCAACCTCCCCTATCCCCACAACCCAGATCACACCATGATTGCCAAACCAATTCCCGGCAAATCGGGGAAACCGGGAAGCCCCCCCATATTGCCCCAACTCACTCCCCACCAGCCTCCAGACAAGCCAGCACGGCCAGAAACCATGCCCATATTGTTTGATTTTTCTATTCGATGACTAGTTATCGTTTAACAAAACCAAACAATAAATGCCCTCTTGAGGTCCCGATTTATGACGTTGCGCCGGTTTTCAACGGCTCCCCCTTCTGTTTTTTCACCCGCCGATTAGTATGACTCACGCGACAACCAGCTCCGTTGAGGCCGTTACCAGGGCACGGTGAGAGCTAGGGAAGGTGCGAACAAGTCCCTGATATGAGATCATGTTTGTCATCTGGAGCCATGAAAAAGGGTTCATCATGAG
>NZ_JAPCJD010000048.1:0-28178 GCF_027707845.1 Aeromonas sp. QDB14
TGGCATATGGATTTAGGGACTCAGAATACTTTTTTCTGAAAATCAAGGCGGCCTTCCCCGGAAAGCCGCGATGAACCATAAAAAAGCCGCCCCGTTGGAGCGGCTGTTGGTTGTGCAGTTTACGGCCGGCCTAGCGTTTTCGCAGCAGGCGCAGAGCGTTGGCGGTGACCAGGGCGGTGGCGCCGGTGTCGGCCAGCACCGCAATCCACAGGCCGGTGATGCCGAGCAGGCTGGTGACCAGGAAGATGGCCTTGAGCCCCAGCGCCAGCGCGATGTTCTGGTGGATGTTGGCCAGTGCCGCGCGGGAGAGCCGGATCATGGCGGCGACCCCGCCGAGCTGGTTGTGGGTCAGGGCCGCATCGGCGGTTTCCAGCGCCACGTCGGTGCCGCCTCCCATGGCGATGCCGATGCTGGCCCGCTTCATGGCCGGTGCATCGTTGATGCCGTCGCCGATCATGGCCACCTTGCGGGTGCTGGCGAGCTGGCTTATCTCCTCTACCTTGCCTTCCGGCAGCAGGCCGGCGCGCCAGCCCATGCCGAGCTCGGTGGCGATCGCCTCGGCGGCGCGGGGGTTGTCGCCGGTCAGCATGATGCTCTGCAGGCCGAGCTGGTTGAGCTCTTGCAGCGCCGCAGCCGCTTCCGGCCGGATCTGGTCGCGCAGGGCCAGCAGGGCGGCCGGGGCGGCGTCAGGCTGACCGAGCACCACCACTGTCTTGCCTTGCTGCTCCAGGGTGGCGACCCGGGCCTGCATCGCCGCATCCAGGGTGGCGACCCGGCTCGGTGCCAGCAGCTGCCAGAGGACTCCGTCGATGCGACCCTCTACCCCCATGCCGGGCAGGGCGCGCAGCTCCTGGGCGGCAGCGAGGCTGAGGCCCCGTTCGCTGGCCGCCGTCACCACGGCGCGGGCCAGCGGGTGGTGGGAGCCCTGCTCGATGGCCGCCGCCAGCGCCAGCAGGTCGGCCTCAGGCTGGCCATTGAGGCTCACCAGTTCGGTCAGCTGCGGCTTGCCCAGGGTCAGGGTGCCGGTCTTGTCGAAGGCCAGGGTATCGATGTGGGCGAGGCGCTCCAGCGCTGCGCCCCCCTTGATAAGAGCCCCCTGGCGGGTGGCTGCCGCCAGCGCCGAGGTGACCGCCGCCGGGGTGGAGATGACCAGGGCGCAGGGGCAACCGATCAGCAGCAGCGCCAGCCCGCGATAGACCCACTCGTCCCAGCCCTGACCGAAGGCGAGCGGCGGTACCAGCACCACCAGCAGGGCGACCAGCATCATGGCCGGGGTATACCAGCGACTGAAGCGGTCGATGAAGCGCTCGATGGGGGCGCGCTGGGTCTCGGCCTCCTCGATGAGATGCAGGATGCGGTCGATGGCGTTGTTGCCGGGTTCGGACACCACCTCGAGGCGCAGCACCCGATCCGCCGCCAGGCTGCCGGCGGGGACCTTGTCACCCCGGCGGCGCTCCACCGGGATGGATTCGCCGGTCAGGGCGCTCTCGTCAAAGGCGCCGAGGGGGTCGAGCAGGCGGGCATCGGCGGCCAGGCGGGCACCCGGGGCGATTTCGATGATGTCACCGGGGCGCAGCTGGTCGGCAGCGACTTCTTCCCGTACCTCGCCCTCGGCAGTGGTGCGGATGCGCAGCGCCTTGTCGGGCACCAGCGCCATCAGGGCGGTGACCCCGGCGCGGGCGCGGCCGGCGGCGTAGGCTTCCAGATGTTCCCCCAGCATGAACAGCAGCAGCACCATGGCCGCTTCGGCGGTTTCGCCGAGGAACAGGGCCCCCACGGCGGCGACCGTCATCAGGGTCTCGATGGCGAAGGGGGAGCCGCTTCTGGTCAGTGCCCACGCCTTGCGGGCGACGGGCCACAGCCCCCAGAGGGTGGCCAGGGTAAATAGCGGCTGACCGATCTGGGCCGGCAACAGGGCCGCCACCCCCACCAGGCCGGCCAGCGACAGGGGCTGCCAGTATTTGCCGAGCAGGTTACTGACCCTCTGCATCTGCGGGCTGCGGCCCGGTTCGCTGCGAGCCGTGTTCTGAGCGCCTCCTTTGAGCTGGAAGCCGGCGGCCAGCACGGCGGCGGTGACGGGATCGGGGGAGAGGCCGGGGGCCAGATCCACCACCAGCTTCTCGGTGGCAAACAGCACCCGAGCCTGTTGTACGCCCTCCACCCGGCTGACGGCGGTCTCTATCTTGCGTGCACAGCTGGGACAATCCATGCCCAGCACCTGCCAGCTATGGCGGCGGCTGTTCTGCTCGGGGGTAGCCAGCGGCGGCTCGGTCGCGGCGGCCGTGTGGGCGTGCCCCTGCTCATGATGATCGTGATCGTGGTCGTGGGCTGTGTCGGTGGCGCAAGCGCCTCTGGGGGGCTCTTCATCCCCCGGGCCGTCTGCGCCACTTTGCCCCTGATGATCGTGGCGGGTCGGGTTGGCGAGACCACTGGCCTGTGTCCCGTTGTCGCAGCAGTGGCTGGTGTGGCTGTGCTCGGCCTGTGGGGTGGCGGCCTTGCTGACGGCCTTGATGGGGGCAGCGGCGTGTTGATGGCTGCAGCAGGATTTGCTCATGATGCGTTCCTCTTGAGGGATCCCGCCCCTGCGGGATCCTGGATGACTGAGCCGAGTGTAAACCTTGGTGTAAAGTCCAAGGTCAAGTTCTCTTCTTCTCTTTGTCCGGGGCCATGACAGTGGCCTCTGATCTGCCTCTGGAGCAGGAGGGGTGCAAAGGGATGCCAAATCCCTTTCATTAGCGGGTGTTTGTCATCCCGTGGCGGGCCTATACTGGGGACCCTGGATCCCACATCAATCATCAAGGACCTAACATGAGCAATACCGTCACCCTGCAAGGCAACCCCGTCTCCGTCTCCGGCCACTTCCCCGTTGCCGGTGAGCAGGCCAAGCCCTTCTCCCTGGTTGCTGGCGATCTGTCCGATGCGACCCTGGCGACCTTCGCCGGCAAGCGCAAGATCCTGAACATCTTCCCGAGCGTCGACACCCCGACCTGCGCCACTTCCGTGCGCAAGTTCAACGAGCAGGCAAGCGCCCTGAACAACACCGTCGTGCTGTGCATCTCTGCCGACCTGCCGTTCGCCCAGGCCCGTTTCTGCGGCGCCGAGGGTCTGGACAAGGTGGTGAACCTCTCCACCCTGCGCGGTGTCTCCTTCCTGCAGGACTACGGCGTGGCCTTCTCCTCCGGCCCGCTGGTGGGTCTGGCTGCCCGTGCCATCGTGGTACTGGATGAGCACGACAAGGTGCTGCACAGCGAGCTGGTGGCCGAAGTCGCCGACGAGCCGAACTACGCCGCCGCCCTGGCCGTTCTGTAAGTCGCGTCACAGGCTGATTGCCTGACGGCCTGCCCCGTTCACACGGGACAGGCCGTTTTTATTGCGCTCCCGAACCTTTTACTTATGGGGTGGGTCTGGCTAGACTTCGCCTCCACATCCTCGTTCAGCCTGTATCTGCGATCCCCATGACGTTTGACGAACTCGCCCTTGCCCCCGCCCTGTTGCCCCTGCTGCCCGCAGCGCTGGAAAAACCGACCCCCATTCAGCAGCTAGCCATTCCTGCTGCCTTGTCAGGACGGGATCTGCTTGCCCTGGCCAGGACCGGCAGTGGCAAGACCCTGGCATTCGGCCTGCCGCTGCTGCAGAGGCTGGACGCAGCCAGCGACCGGGTACAGGGATTGGTACTGGTCCCCACCCGGGAGCTGGCAAGCCAGGTGAGCGCCGCCCTGCAGGAGATTGCCGACGGGTTGGGGGTGCGCCTTCTGACCCTGTGTGGCGGGGTGGCCCAGGAGTGGCAGGAGCGGGAACTGGCTCTCGGCCCCCAACTGCTGGTGGCGACCCCCGGACGGTTGCGGGACTTGCTGGCCCAGCAGACGCTGGGGCTGGGTGCCCTGCGCATGCTGGTGCTGGATGAAGCGGATCGCCTGCTGGAGATGGGGTTCTGGCCCGATATCCAGTGGCTGATGAAGGCAATGCCGGAGGCGCGGCAGCAGATGCTCTTCTCCGCCACCTTGCCGGTCGAGCTGGAGAGCCTGGCCTCGGGCCTGCTGCAGGATCCGGTGCGCATCGAGGCCGAGCCGCTCAACAGCCTGGTGAACGACATCGAGGAGCGGCTCTATCTGGTCAACAGGAGCAGCAAGGTGCCTGCGCTGATCGCCCTGCTGGAGGCCGGAGAGTGGCCCCAGGTGCTGGTCTTCATCAGTGCCAGGGACGACGCGGACGGGGTGGCCAAGAAACTCGCCAGGGCTGGCATGACGGTGGCAGCCCTGCACGGAAACAAGGATCAAACTGCGCGGGAGCAGGCGCTGGCGGATTTCAAGGAGGGCAGGGTGCGGGTGCTGGTGGCCACGGACCTGATGGCGCGCGGCATCCACGTGGAGGCATTGCCCGTGGTGATCAATCTGGATCTGCCGGACCATGCCCCCGTCTACGTGCATCGTATCGGTCGTACCGCCCGTGCCGGGCAGAGCGGTCTGGCCATCTCCCTTACCTGTCATGGGGATGGGGAGGCGCTCGAGGGGATCCGGGCCCTGACCGGTCGGCCCCTGCCCCTGGCGGCGCTGGCAGGTTTCCCGGTGACCGACAAACCCGCCAGCGGGGAGAGCAAACGGGCGCCAAGAGACAAGCAGGCGAACCGTCGCACCCAGGGCAAGCGCAGCATCAAGCAGTTCAAGGGCAAATCCTGAGACGGACTTCTTGCCCCCGGCGGGAGCCTGTCGTCGTGAAGGAGAGGAGAGATCGGCAGCGCGCCCGGGGGCGCGCCAAACTACACGGCAAGGGGGTCAGTCGTGGAACTGGTTGATCAGGCGGGAGAGGTTTTGCAACCGCTCCACCAGCAGGGTGATGCCATCGAGGGCCTGACGGCTGTTGTCCGCGGTGTGGCTCGCCAGTTGGTGGATCTGGTGGATCCCCTGATCCAGGGTGCTGGTGACATCCGCCTGCTGGCTCACCGCCTGGGCTATCTCGTCGCTGGTGTGGGTCACCCGGGCCAGCATCCGGTTGATCTGGTCGAGCACCTCGGCGGTGGCCCCCATGTGCTGCTGGCAGAGCACTGATGTCTGGGCCCCCTGCTCCATGCCATCGGACAGTTGCCGGGTGCTCTGTTGCAGCGCCCCTATCATGTCGCTTATCTCGCCGGTGGAGCTGCGGGTCTTCTGGGCCAGGGCCCGTATCTCGTCGGCCACCACCGCAAAGCCGCGCCCCTGTTCACCGGCCCGTGCCGCCTCGATGGCCGCATTGAGGGAGAGCAGGTTGGTCTGATCCGCAATCTGCCCGATCACCTCCAGAATGCCGTTGATCTTCTGGCTGTCCTGGGTCAGGCGCGCCAGCACGCCCTGGCTGGCGTCCAGCTCCTGATGAAGCCTGTCGACCGAATCCCGGGTGGTGGCCAGCGCCTGCTGGCCACTGGCGGACACCTGCTGGACCTCGCCCACCAGCGCATTGGCCTGGTGGGCATTGTCAGCCACATCGCGGATGGACTGGCTCATCTGGGTGATGGCCGCCGCCAGTTGCTCGCTCTGGGCCCGCTGCTGTTGCAGGTGAGTGTCTATGGTCTGGATATGCCCCCTGTCATCCTCCGCCGCCTGCAGGATCTGCTGGTTGGTGTCCGCGCTGCGACCCACCACGGCGCGCAGCTCCGCCTTCTTCATGCGCAGCAGCAGTTCAAGGGCGGCCAGGCTGTCCTGACGCCTGGCATAGAGTACCTGGCAAAGGGCGCTGCCCTGCTCCTCGCCCGCCATGGTCAGCAGCCTGGCCAGCCGCCGTTGCAGATGCCTGCCATGTCCCATCTGGGCCAGCAAGCAGAGCAGGGTGATGACGCCCCACCCCGGCTGGCCGGTGACCAGACTGGCCCCCATGCCGAGCAGGGCGGTGCCAGAGAGCAGCAGACACAGCTGCCCCGGCTCCAGAGTCAGCCGGGTCAGCCAGGGCAGTGCCTTGCCGTCACGGATCCGGGCATAGAGCTGCTCTGCCCAGGCGATGTCGTGATCCTGGGGACGGGTGCGGACAGACTGGTATTCGATGATCTGCTGCTGATCGTTGAGAATCGGCGTGACGTAGGCGTTGACCCAGTAGAACTGACCACTCTTGGCGCGGTTCTTTACCAGCCCCATCCAGCTCTTTCCTTGTTGCAGGCGGCGCCACATGTCGGCGAACGCGGCCTTGGGCATGTCGGGGTCGCGGACCAGATTGTGGGGCTCCCCTTCCATTTCGGTCGCGCTGTAGCCCGCCACATCGCAAAAGTGCTGGTTGGCATAGGTGATGTGACTGGCGGGATCCGTGGTCGAGATCAGTGATATGTGATCGGGGAAACGGATCTCCCCTTCGTGCCGGGTTGTGGTCATGTGCCCATCCTGAATGAGCCAAGTAACTGATAAAGTTATTTTTTATTTTTGTGATTGTTACGGCGTCATTGTAGATGCGGACTGTTACACCACCTTGGCTTGGGTCAATAAATCAACACGGGAAAGGCTGAAAAAAGTCGTAGATGGCGGGCTCAGCCGCGGGGAGTGAAGTCGTGGATCTCCCCCGTCCTCGGTTTGAAGCGGGGGTCATTGTCTTCTGCGCTGGCGACCCAGGCCATGGCCTGGCAGAAACTCTCCTGCTTGGCGAAGGCATCCCGGGCCTGATCGATGGCTCGTTCGGCATTGCGCCGCTCCATCTTGCTGGCCTTGCGGTCGCTGAACTGCTTCTGCTGGCTCAACATCCATTCGAGGAAGGCCTGGCGGCATTCGGTTTCATCGGCGGCCTTGGCGGGAAGGGCAACAAACAGGGCAATCAGGAGCAGAGCACGCATGGCAGGATCGGATCACGGGGTTGATGAATGAAAAGAGGCGGCATTATATGCCGGGAACTTGAACAGGAACAGTGCCAGGAGGGGTCAGGTGTCCCGACCCCTCCCCGGACTCAGTGTTTGACGAGGTAGAGCTGACGGCTGTAGGCCACGTCTTCCGGGTTGTTGATGGGATACCCCTTGAGCCAGGGCTTGATGAGCCGGGCATTGGTGTACTGGTAGATGGGGGCGATGGGGGCCTCCTTCTGCAAGATGGCCTCGGCCTCATCAAACAGGCGAGCCCGCTCTGCGGGATCCTGACTGTTGGCCGCCTGCGCCAGCAGCTTGTCGTAAGCCGGGTTGGCGAACCGGGCCATGTTGCCGCTGTGGCCCGATCCCCAGAGCCCGAGGAAGGCGGAGGGGTCGTTGTAATCGGCGACCCAGGAGGAGCGGATCACCTCGAACTGGCCACTTTGACGGCTGTCGAGATAGGTTTTCCACTCCTGGTTGGTGAGCTCGACCCGGGCCCCCAGCTTCTGTTTCCACTGGTTGGCGATGGCCAGTGCCATCTTCTTGTGAATTTCCGCCGTGTTGTAGAGCAGGGTCAGCTTGAGGGGATTGCTTGGGCCGTAGCCCGCTTCTTTCAGCAGGGCTCTGGCACGCTCGTCCAGCGACTGCTGACTGCTGGTGGAGAGCAGATTGGGCTTGGGGTCGAAGTCGGCGGTCACGTCCGGGGTGAAGTGGTAGGCCGGTTTCTCCCCGGTTCCCAGCACCTTGTCGGCAATCAGGCCCCTGTCGATGGTGTAGGAGAGCGCCTGGCGCACCCGCACATCATTGAGGGGCGGGCGCTGGGTGTTGAAGGCGTAGTAGTAGGTGCCGAGCTGTTCCGGGGTATAGACCTCCCCCGGGATCTGGGCCATCAGGCTCTGGTACTGCTCCTTGGGGAAGGATTCGGTGATGTGCAGATCCCCGGCCAGATAGCGGTGGGTGGCCGCGCTCTCCTGGTTGATGGGCACGAAGGTGACGCGGGTCAGCACCGTGTGGGCGCGATCCCAGTAGTAGGGATTGGGCGTCAGCTCCAGTTTCTCGTTCACCACCCGGTGACTCAGCACGAAGGCGCCGTTGCCCACCAGCTTGCCGGGCTGGGTCCACTGGTTGCCATATTGTTCCATGCTGGCCCGGTGCAGGGGCGACAGGCTGGGATGGGTCAGCAGGCTCAGGAAATAGGGCACCGGCTGGGAGAGGGTCACCTTCAGGGTATGGTCATCGACGGCCTCCACCCCGAGCGCATCGGGGGCCAGCTTGCCTGCCACTATGTCGTCCACCTTGTCGAAGCGGGCGAGCTGGGCGAACCAGGCGAAAGTGGCGGCTTCCCTGGGGTCAACCAGCTTGCGCCAGCCATAGACGAAGTCGGCGGCGCGCACGGGGTCGCCGTTGGACCAGCGGGCATCCGGCCTCAGGTGGAAGGTGAATGTCTGGTTCCCCTCGTTGTCCCAGCGGGATGCCACCCCGGGCAGCACCTTGCCGTCCGGCCCCTGGGTCAGCAGCCCCTCGTAAAGGTCTCTGAGGACCTGCAGCTCCGGCAGTCCCACCAGCTTGAGAGGGCTCAGGCTCGCCGGTTCATCCTTGAGATGACGGACGACGGCCTGTTCGGCGGCGAGTGGGGTGCCGGGCGGCACATCGGCAGCCTGGACGCACGCACAGCCCAGCAGGGCCAACAGGGGGCTCCATCCTTTCATGGTGAATCCTTCAAAATGTGTGAAGCGGGGAGAAAACTCGGCGAGAATGCATCGCCGGCAGATGGGAAATCATGATATCCCCTTTGCTGGTCAGACCGCCAGCATGAGTCCCATTGATATCCGATGCGGCTGTCAACGAAGGGGCGCCGTGAGCGCCAGGAAAAGGAGAGAATGATGAGAGCATGGATCTTGTTGGTCTGCGTGCTGAGCCAGGGCGCTTGGGCGTTGGCCCCGTGCGAGAAGAGCAGCCCGGTGGGAAGCTGGTGCGAGGTGAATATAGAGGCGCTGCACCCCACCCAGGGCGGCGTGGGGCAGTTGCAGGTGGATACCACTGCCCGGGAGCTGGCGGACAAGAGCGAGAAGCAGCTCGACAAGCTGATGAAAAAGAAAGAGATCCCTATCGTCATCGCGCCGGATGGGGGTTACTGGCTGGTGGACAGGCACCACCTGACCAAGGCGCTGTGGCAGCAGGGGGTGAAGCAGGTCAGGGTCAAGGTGATTGCACGGTTGCAGGACAGGGCCAATTTCTGGAGCCAGATGCAGAACAACCACTGGGCCTGGCTCAAGGATGAACGGGGTCAACCCCTGACTCCCGAGCAGTTGCCCGGCCATATCGGTGAGTTGCCGGATTATCCCTACCGCACCCTGGCGGGGCTGTTGCAGGATGCGGGCTACTTCAGCAAGAAGGATCAGGTCTACTTCGTCGAGTTTGCCTGGGCCAGCTGGCTCGGCCAGCAGATGGCCTGGCAGCCGATCGATGAGGTCAACCTCGCGGATCGCCTCGCCGAAGCCAAACGGCTGGCGTGCAGCAGCAAGGCGTCGGATCTGCCTGGTTACCCCGGCAAGCAGTGTCGCGTCAATCAGCCCAGAACGGCGGGTTGAGGGATCCTGCACAAAGGGTCTGGTTGATATTTGTTCTCGATTGGCCATGATACAAACTCCACTCGTGTCGGCAAAGGAGAGGAACATGGAACATCAGAACTGGCAACGTTACATGCTGGAGGCGGAGAACGCCCTTGGCATGGGGGCTCTGGGCACGGCGATCTGCCTCTATCAGCAGGCCCTGGGGGAAGTGTATGAGCTGGCCTCCGGGGATCTGGACGAACTGGCCAGCATGCGGGTCGCCACCTGTCACCGCATGGCCGATTTCTGGCGTGCCATGGAAGAGCCCGCCTATGAACTGCGCTACCTCAAGCTCGCCTCCGAGCTGGTCACCGCCCTGGTGCCCCAGTGCCCCAACCGGGCGTGCGAATCCCTCATCAGTGAGCTGGGCTGCTGCCGCGCCGCCCTGCTCTCCTTCTTGAAGCGCCACCCCAATCCGGAGATTGCCCGGCTTATCCAGGTGCAGGACAGGGTGCAGGGCTGCGAGTTGATAGGCCGGTTCCGTCTCAACTGAGTTCAGCGCCGTTTTTGCAGCTTGCTGGCGATGCGGCTTTGCGCCTCTTCCCCTTGCAGGGCCTGGGCGAAGGCGCGCGCTTCCAGGTCGATGACGAAATGCACCGCCTGTTTGAGCTCCTGCTTGAGCAGCGCCTTGCTCTTCTGGAGCTCCATCGGCGGCTTGGCCGCCAGTTTCAGTCCCTGCTCCCGAGCGAAGGGGAGCAGGTCCGCCGGGGCCAGCACCCGGTTGGCGAGCCCGAGACGCAGCGCCTCTTCTCCATCGATGGCCTCTGCCAGCAGCAACAGTTCCGCCGCCTTGAGGTGACCGACGGCGCGTGGCAGCAGCAGGCTGGCGGCAAACTCCGGCACCAGTCCCAGCTCGACGAAAGGCAGCTGCAGCCGGGCGTTGTCACCCAGATAGACCAGGTCGCAGTGCAGCAGCAGTGTGGTGCCGATGCCGACTGCCGGGCCGCCCACGGCTGCGATCACCGGTTTGGGAAAGTCCGCCAGGGTGTGCAGAAATTGCAGGATGGGATCGTCCGGCTCAAGGGCGTGCTTGCCAACAAAGTCGGCCAGATCGTTGCCGGCGGTGAAGCACTCCGCCTGGCCCTGCAACAGCAGCACATGGACCTCTTCGTCCCGGGCGGCCTGGCGCAGTGCGTCGGTCAGCGCCAGATACGTCTCCGTGTTGAGGGCATTGCGCTTTTCCGGGCGATTGAATGTCAGGGTGAGCAAGCCGTCCTGCTGTTCGGCCAGAATTGTGAGGGCCATGTCTGAATCCTTGTTGTCGGGGGCTGTCAAAAGCTTGCCACAGGGGTAAGCTTTGTCTCGTTTAACAACATCATAAAAGGATTTCAACCATGTTTAAACGTGCGTTTTATTCCACCATGGCACTGCTTCTGGCCGCCCCGGCCCTGGCCAAGGTCGACGCAGTCGATGGTTATGTGCGTCTGCTGCCCCCTGGCTCGCCGAACACGGCGGCGTTCATGGTGCTCAGGAACGATGGGGACAAACCGGTGAAACTGGTGGCGGGAGCGTCCCCTGAGGCGGGCCGTGTCGAGCTGCACACCCATTTGCACGAGAACGGCGTCATGAAGATGCGCCAGGTGGAGAGCATCGAGATCCCGGCCAAGGGGGAGGCCGTCCTCAAGCCCGGCAGCCTGCACATCATGCTGTTCGAGGTGCGCGAGCTCTCCCAGGGGACCCCCTTCCCGCTGACCCTGACCCTGGACGATGGCCAGAGCCTGGGCCTGAGCCTGCCGGTGAAGCCCATCGAGCCGATGAAAGGCATGCAGCACTGACATTTCTGGACGCTTGTTCAGCTTTTTACTCTAGGTATTCCGTGCACTCCGGGTAAAATGATGGCCTTTCCCGTCCATGATGGAGCCTTATGATGAAGAAGACCTTGATTGCCGGTTGTGTACTGGCCCTGTTCAGCCACGCCGCCACCGCCGCCGATGACTGGCGGTTTGCCGCGGGTGCCGATCTGTGGAACGCCCAGGGCAGCGGCCAGGTCAGCGGTGTGAGTGCTGGCAGCTATGACGAGAACTACAACTGGAGCGGCTACCTGCAACTGGAGCACGGCATTCTGCTGCTGCCCAACGCCAAGTTCGAGATGTCCGACTTCAGCAGCAGCGGCGGCGCCTTCAACAACGATCTGCTGGCCTATGATCTGAGCCTCTACTATCGCCTGTTCAACAACGACCTGTTCCAGATCGATCTGGGTCTGACCGGTCGTCGTTACGACGGCGATTTCAACACCCAGCACTACTCCTATGACAAGGACGTGCTGATGGCCTACACCGGCGGTGAAGTGCGCATCCCGGGGACGGGCTTTGCGGCCTTCGGCGACATGCGCGTGCAGGATGCCGACAACTACGACTACCGTCTGGGCGGTTCCTACAAGTTCTCCACCGTGCCGCTCAAGATCCGTGCAGGCTGGCGTGAGGCCGAGATGGACTTCGACCGCGTCGACCAGACTATCGACGGCTGGTTCATCGGTGGCGAGTTCACCTTCTGATCTGACGCCCCGGGCGGCGCATCACGGCTAAGTGATGGCTGGCTCTGATGAGGAGAGAAGATGGGCCATATCATAGTGACTGGCGCGGGCTCCGGGCTCGGGCGTGCACTGACCATAGGACTGGTTGAGCGCGGCCATCGCGTCTCCATGATGGGTCGCCGCTACCAGAAACTGCAGGAGCAGGAGCAGCGCCTCGGCAGCGCCGTGGTCGGCATCGCCGCCGATCTCGCGCACCACGAAGAGGTGGACGTCGCCTTTGCCGCCGCAGTGGAGTGGGGCGGCCTGCCCGATCTGGTGCTGCACTGCGCCGGTGTCGGCGAGTTCGGCCCGGTGGGCGTCTACACCGCCGAGCAGATCCGCCGGGTGGTGGAGAGCAACCTCGTCTCCACCATACTGGTGGCCCAGCAGACAGTGCGTCTCATCGGCGAAAAGGGCGGCGTGCTGGCCAATGTGCTCTCCTCGGCGGCCCAGGCCGGCAAGGCCAACGAGAGCCTCTACTGCGCCTCCAAGTGGGGGATGCGGGGCTTTCTGGAGTCCCTGCGGGCCGAGCTCAAGGGCTCGCCCCTGCGGCTGGTGAACCTCTATCCGAGCGGGATCCGCAGCGAATTCTGGGAGAACTCGGATCACGTGGACCCGAGCGGCTTCATGACTCCGGAAGACGCGGCGGCATACATGCTGGACGCCCTGGAGGCGCGCAGCAGCTGCCATGTGACCGATCTCTTTATCGGTCGCAATGGCTGAGGCGCCGTGAGCCGGCCCTGTCGCCAGATGACAAGGAAACAAAAAGCGCGCCATTTGGCGCGCTTTTTTCTAAATTATCTTCTTGCCTGCCTGTCTTTACGCCGGGCCATCATGGATTTGAAGGCGGGTAAATTTAATACCGACATGGCATGAATGATTGATGATGCATGTCGGCACATGTTACTTCCGAGCCGCATATTCCCGCAGGAAGGATGGGATCACCTGTTTTGGCTTCTTGCCAAGGGTCAGCAGCAATTCAAAATCCGGGTCGATAATGCCATATCGACACGCCAGCTCTTCCAACAAGGCGAGCCAGAGGTGGGCCGTCACCTCGGCATCCGCCAGGGCGCGGTGAAACACCCCGTCATTGGGCAGGCACCGGTATTGCACCAGGGTACCCAGCTTGTGATCCGGGGCATCGGGAAACAGGCGCCTCGACAGCAGCAGGGAGCAGGCGAACTGCCCGCGGTATTGCGCCGGCAATCGCTCTAGTTCCGCATCCAGAAAGCGCTTGTCGAAGGAGGCGTTGTGGGCGATCAGATTGTCATCACCGATAAAGTCGACGAAATCCGCCATCACCTCGTTGCAGGGGGGAGCCTGTTTCAGCATGGCATTGCTGATCCCGGTATATTGCTCGATGAAGCTGCTCACGTTGAAGCCCGGATTCATCAATGCCGAGAAACGCTCGCTGATATGGCCATCCTTGATTCTGACGGCACCGATCTCGATGGCTCTATCCCCTTGTCCGGGTGAAAGCCCTGTGGTCTCGAAGTCGAGCACGACAACGGTATTGGCTGAGGCGATGGACATGACTTCTCGGGCAAGCTGGGTAAAGAGCGCCAGTCTAGGAAATCAGCCGTGCCGTGTACAGGGCAATACAGTTATCTCAATGGTTCACGCTGGAGGCGCATTTTTGTGCATCATGGCTGAGAGCCATATAAAAAGCCCCGAGTGCCGTGGCTCTCGGGGCTTTCTTATGAAAAGCGAAAGGCGGTGTCGGCGTTATCAGCGACCCAGCTTGCCCTTGAGCAGGGCAACGATCTCGCCGATCGCCACTTCCTGCTTCTCGCCAGTGCGGCGGCACTTGTACTCCACCACGCCGTTGTCCAGACCGCGATCGCCGATGACGATGGCGTGGGGGATCCCCAGCAGCTCCATGTCGGCGAACATCACGCCCGGGCGCTCCTTGCGGTCATCGAACAGCACATCCACACCGGCGGCCTTCAGCTCGGCGTAGAACTGCTGTGCCTGCAGGGCCACGCGCTCGGACTTGTGCATGTTCATCGGCACTATTGCCACTTCGAACGGGGCGATGGCGTCCGGCCAGATGATGCCGTACTGGTCGTTGTTCTGCTCGATGGCGGCGGCCACCAGGCGGGAGACCCCGATACCGTAGCAACCCATCTCCATGGTGACGGACTTGCCGCCCTCGTTCAGCACGCTCGCCTTCATGGCTTCGGAGTACTTGGTCCCCAGCTGGAAGATGTGGCCCACTTCGATGCCACGCTTGAGCAGCAGCTTGCCCTGGCCGCACGGGCTCGGGTCGCCTTCTACCACGTTGCGCAGGTCGGCAACCTCAAAAGAGGTGATGTCGCGATCCCAGTTGGCACCGGTCAGGTGGAAACCGGTCTCGTTGGCGCCGCAAACAAAATCGCTCAGATGGGCGGCGCTGCGATCGACGATGATGCGACCGGCAAAGCCGACCGGGCCGATGGAGCCTGCGTCGCAACCGGCGGCAGCTTTGATCTGCTCGTCGTTGGCGAAGGTCAGCGGGTTGGCAACGCCAGAGAGCTTCTCGGCTTTGATTTCGTTCAGCTCGTGGTCGCCACGCAGTACCAGGGCGATGACCGCCTGCTTGCCGTGTTCATCTTCCTCTGCCAGTACCAGCAGGGTCTTGGCGATGGCGGCCGGAGCCACGGCCAGGAAGGCGGCCACTTCATCGATGGTGTGCACGGCCGGGGTGGCCACCTTGGCCAGGGCCTTGGTCGCGGCAGGACGCTCGCCCGCCGGTGCCAGCGCCTCGGCCATCTCGATGTTGGCGGCGTAGTCGGAGCTGTCGGAGAAGGCGATCAGATCCTCACCGCTCTCGGCCAGCACCTGGAATTCGTGGGAGCCGGTGCCCCCGATGGAGCCGGTATCGGCCTGTACCGGGCGGAAGTTCAGGCCCATGCGGGTGAAGGCGGCGCAGTAGGCGGCGTGCATCTTCTCGTAGGTCTCGACCAGAGAGTCCTTGTCGATGTGGAAGGAGTAGGCATCCTTCATCAGGAACTCGCGGCCGCGCATCACGCCGAAGCGGGGGCGCACTTCGTCGCGGAACTTGGTCTGGATCTGGTAGAGGTTCAGCGGCAGCTGCTTGTAGCTGTTCACCTCGTAGCGCACCAGGGCGGTGATCACCTCTTCGTGGGTCGGGCCCAGCACGAAGGGACGGTTGTGGCGGTCGGTCAGGCGGCACAGCTCGGGACCGTAGTCATCCCAGCGGCCGGACTCCTGCCACAGCTCGGCGGGCTGCACCACCGGCATGGAGACTTCGATGGCACCAGCATTGTTCATCTCTTCGCGAACAATGTTCTCGATCTTCTTCAGCACCCGCAGGCCGGTCGGCAGCCAGGCGTACATGCCGGAGGCGAGTTTGCGGATCATGCCGGCGCGCAGCATCAGCTGGTGGCTGATGACCTCTGCGTCGGAGGGGGTTTCCTTGAGAGTGGAAAGCAGATATTGGCTGGTACGCATCGCGGTAGACCTTCGCTAGTTCGGGCGGCTTGGCCCTGGAAAATTTCAAGTGCGGAATTTTAACAGGCCGAGCCTCGTGGCCCAAGGGCTAAATTCAGTCTGGTGAGGGCGAGGCCGAGGACGGCCTATGCTGGATACTTATCCAGTTATTCTTTATGCTAGTGGCCAATTTGGAAAGAGTCTGCGTGGCGAGGAAGAGAACATGATCGGTCGCTTGAGAGGCGTCATCATCGAGAAGCAACCCCCCGAGGTCCTGATCGAAGTGGGGGGTCTGGGGTACGAGGTGCACATGCCCATGAGCTGCTTCTATGATCTGCCGGAACTGGGGAAGGAGGCGGTGATCCACACCCACTTCGTGGTGCGGGAAGATGCCCAGTTGCTGTATGGCTTCAATCACAAGCAGGAGCGGGCGCTGTTTCGCGAGCTGATCAAGACCAACGGGGTCGGCCCCAAGCTGGCACTGGCCATTCTCTCCGGCATGACGGCCACCCAGTTTGTGATGAGCGTCGAGCGCGAGGAGATAAGCTCCCTGGTCAAGTTGCCCGGCGTGGGCAAGAAGACCGCCGAGCGCCTGGTGGTGGAGATGAAAGACCGCCTCAAGGGCTGGGTCAGCCACGATCTCTTCTCCCCGGCCGAAATCATCCTGCCCGCGAAAGAGAGCCCGCTGCGTGCCCCGGATGCGAGCGAGGAGGCGGCCAGTGCTCTGGTGGCCCTCGGCTACAAGCCGCAGCAGGCCAGCCAGATCGTCAGCAAGGTGGCCGCCGACGGCATGTCGGTAGAGGAGATCATTCGTGAATCCCTGCGCAGCCTGGTGTGAGGTAGACAATGATTGAAGCGGATCGCCTCATCTCGGCCGGTGCCGCCCGTGAGGACGAGATCATCGATCGGGCCATCCGGCCCAGAAAGCTGGCCGATTACACCGGACAGGATCACGTCTGCGATCAGATGGAGATCTTCATCGAGGCCGCTCGCCAGCGCGGGGAGGCCCTCGATCATCTGCTGATCTTCGGGCCTCCCGGCCTTGGCAAGACCACGCTGGCCAACATCGTCGCCAACGAGATGGGGGTCAACATCAAGACCACCTCGGGCCCCGTGCTGGAGAAGGCCGGCGATCTGGCGGCACTCCTCACCAACCTGGAACCGAACGATGTGCTCTTCATCGACGAGATCCACCGTCTCAGCCCGGTGGTGGAGGAGGTGCTCTATCCGGCCATGGAGGATTATCAGCTCGACATCATGATAGGGGAGGGGCCCGCCGCCCGCTCCATCAAGCTCGATCTCCCTCCCTTCACCCTGATCGGTGCCACCACCCGGGCCGGCTCCCTCACCAGCCCCCTGCGGGACCGGTTTGGCATCGTGCAGCGCCTCGAGTTTTACAACGTCAAGGACCTGACCGACATCGTCTCTCGCAGCGCCCGCTGCCTCGGGCTCGACATGACGGAAGACGGCGCTCTCGAGGTAGCCCGTCGCTCCCGGGGGACACCGCGGATTGCTAACCGTTTGTTAAGGCGGGTACGGGATTTTGCCCAGGTGAAGTCTGACGGGCGAATTGACGGACCCATTTCGGCCCGTGCCATGGACATGCTGGACGTGGACAATGAAGGCTTCGACTTCATGGATCGCAAGCTATTGTTGGCCGTCATCGACAAGTTTATGGGGGGGCCAGTCGGGCTCGACAACCTGGCCGCCGCCATCGGTGAGGAGAAGGACACCATAGAAGACGTGCTGGAACCTTATCTGATCCAGCAAGGCTATCTGCAACGTACACCCAGAGGGCGGATCGCAACTCAGAGAGCCTACGCACACTTTGGCCTGGAACGACCGGCAGATCAGTAGACGTTGCGATATGAACCAAAAAGCCGCCCTTGAGGCGGCTTTTTGTTTTGCGGGCAAAAAAAAGCCCACGGCACAGGCGGTGGGCAAAGACAATTCAGGATGGATGTTCACAGACAGTGAGCGCGTCTGCAGACCGGTCGGGAAAAAACAGAGGAGCCGTCGCGAGGCTTCAGAGTCGGTTCATTTGATAGAGTTGAACGAAAGAAAGCTTGTAGTAACGGATGGTCTTGGCAACAAACTTTTTCATCATTAATCCCAACAAACAGGTTCGAAATGTTCATCGAATACGTACCGGGAACCCGGAATGACCGGCCTGTATTCAGAGGTATGTCCTCACTGCGAGGCGCATTGTAGGAGCTCTTTCCGGGTGGGACAAACAAGAAAATCTATGGGCTTTTGATTAGATAAACTAATGATTTTGGTGGGGGTGTCAATCCGCATAAACATGTGTTTTTACTGGGTTTAAATTGATTTTTGGATGAGCCTGGCCATTTATTGAAATAATCGAGATGCGAGGGCTTTATTTCCGGGGTTGCGTATTTGTTTAACAGAATTGAAACTATTTCGGTATGTCATAAAATTGATTTAAATCAATTATTTACGGATTGGTGTTTTTTGTGATGAAGCTCCCATAATTAATGGGAAAAGCCCTATAAGTTACCTTGAAAAAACATGTATTGAGGGTGGTTTTACATTGATTTCAATCAAATAAAGGTGATATAAAACAGCGATCATTATAGGCGGGAATAGAACCCTGGTTATTGTTTATTAGATGTTAAACATTAGCTTTTTTTGTTCCTGTATATTGCCTTGTTGTTAATGTAGTGACAGTCGAATCCGGTCAGACCGCGAGGGGTGACCGACCGTTCGGGGACTTCCAATGGAAGCTTTGTCCTTAAAACTTAAAATAGCCGTGCCAATAATCGGTGAGGAAACATCATGATTGCTGAGCATGTGGTAGACCTATCGCGGTTCCAATTTGCTGCGACGGCCCTTTATCACTTCCTGTTTGTACCCCTGACGCTGGGGATGGCCTTCATCCTGGCGATCATGGAGTCTGTCTATGTGATGACCAACAACACAGTGTACCGGGACATGACCAAGTTCTGGGGCAAGTTGTTCGGTATCAACTTTGCCCTCGGGGTTACCACCGGGCTCACCATGGAGTTTCAGTTCGGTACCAACTGGGCTTACTACTCCCACTATGTCGGCGACATCTTCGGGGCCCCGCTGGCCATCGAAGGCTTGATGGCCTTCTTCCTGGAGTCCACCTTCGTCGGTATGTTCTTCTTCGGTTGGGATCGTCTCAGCAAGCGCCAGCACCTGGCGGCTACCTGGCTGATGGCGCTCGGGACCAACCTTTCCGCACTCTGGATCCTGGTCGCCAACGGCTGGATGCAGAACCCGGTGGGTGCCGAGTTCAACTTCGAATCCATGCGCATGGAGATGGTGAGCTTCGCCGACCTGGTGTTCAACCCGGTTGCCCAGGTCAAGTTCGTCCACACCGTGGCGGCAGGCTATACCACGGGCGCCATGTTCGTGCTCGGGATCTCCTCCTATTACCTGCTGAAGAATCGTGATGTGGCGTTCGCTCGTCGCTCCTTCGCCATCGCGGCCGCGTTCGGCATGGCCTCCATCCTCTCCGTGCTGGTGCTGGGTGACGAGTCCGGCTACGAGACCGGGGAAGTGCAGAAGGTGAAACTGGCGGCCATCGAGGCCGAGTGGAACACGGAGCCGGCTCCGGCATCCTTCACCCTGTTCGGGATCCCGAACCAGGAGGAGATGCGCACCGACTACGCCATCAAGATCCCCTATGCCCTCGGCATCATCGCCACCCGTTCCCTGGACGGTCAGGTGACCGGTCTCAAGGATCTCAAGAGCGAGCACGAGCTGCGCGTGCGCAACGGCATGACCGCCTACGACCTGCTGACCAAGCTGCAATCCGGTGACAAGTCCGACGATACCCGCGCCCGCTTCGACGAAGTGAAGCAGGATCTGGGCTATGGTCTGCTGCTCAAGCGTTACACCCCCAACGTGACCGACGCCACCGACGAGCAGATCAAGGCCGCCGTGGATGACTCCATCCCGCAGGTACTGCCGCTGTTCTTCGCCTTCCGCATCATGGTCGCCTGCGGCATCCTGATGCTGGTGCTGATCGGTCTGGCCTTCTATGACAGCACCCGCCACAAGATCGGCGAGCGCAAGTGGCTGCTCAAGGCGCTGCTGTACGGCATTCCGCTGCCCTGGATCGCCATCGAGGCGGGCTGGTTTGTCGCTGAATACGGTCGTCAACCTTGGACCATCGCCGAGATGCTGCCGACTTATGTCTCTGCATCCAACATTCCTGCGTCCGAGATCTGGTTCTCTCTGATCGGGATCTTCCTGTTCTACACCGTACTGCTGATCATCGAGATGTACCTGATGTTCAAGTATGCGCGCCTGGGCCCAAGCAGCCTGAAGACGGGCAAGTACCACTTCGAACAGAGCAAGGCATAAGGAGAGTGACCCATGTTTGATTACGAACTGTTGCGTCTGGTCTGGTGGGTGCTGGTCGGCGTGCTGCTGATCGGGTTTGCCATCACCGACGGTTTCGATATGGGGGTGGGCGCCCTGCTCCCCTTCGTCGGCAAGAAGGATGTGGAGCGTCGCGTGATGCTCAACACCATGGGGCCGCACTGGGAAGGCAACCAGGTCTGGCTGGTGACCGCCGGTGGTGCCCTGTTCGCCGCCTGGCCCATGGTCTATGCGGCGGCCTTCTCCGGCTTCTACATCGCCATGATCCTGACCCTGATGGCGCTGTTCTTCCGTCCGGTCGGCTTCAAATACCGCTCCCTGCAGGAAGACGCCAAGTGGCGCTCCAACTGGGACTGGGCTCTGTTTGCCGGTAGCGCCATTCCCCCTGTCATCTTCGGGGTGGCGTTCGGCAACCTGCTGCAAGGTGTACCGTTCAGCTTCAACCAGTTCCTGATGATGACCTATCACGGCAACTTCTTCGGTCTGCTCAATCCGTTCGGCCTGCTGGCCGGTCTGGTGAGCCTCTTCATGATCATCACCCAGGGTGCAACCTGGCTGATGATGAAGACCGAAGGTGAAGTGCTGGCGCGCTCTCGCACCGCCGCCATGATCTTCTCCCTGCTGACCCTGGTGCTGTTCGCCCTGGCCGGTGTCTGGGTGAGCGGCATGGATGGTTATGTGATTGTGGGCTCCGTCGCCACCGACGCCGTCACCAACCCCCTTCACAAGGAAGTGGTGGTGCAGGCCGGTGCCTGGATGCAGAACTACAACCTCTATCCCTGGATGATTGCCGCACCCGTGCTGGGTCTGGTGATGTGTCTGCTGACCGCCGTGGCGGCCAAGCTGGACAAGGGTTGGGTGGCGTTCCTGTTCTCCTCCCTGGCCATCGCCGGCATCATCCTGACCGCGGGCTTCTCCATGTTCCCGTTCGTGATGCCTTCGAGCCTCGAGCCGTCCCAGAGCCTGACCATGTGGGATTCCACCGCCTCCTTCAACACCCTCAAGGTGATGACGGTAGTCGCAGTCGTCTTCGTGCCGACCGTGCTGGCTTACACCATCTGGACCTACATCAAGATGTTCGGCCGGGTGAGTAACAAGCACATCGAAGACAACCAACAATCGCTCTACTAAGAAGGTGCCCTGATATGTGGTATTTCACCTGGATCCTGGGGCTGCTGCTGGCCTGTGCGTTTGGGATTATCAATGCGCTCTGGCTGGAGCACACCGAGAACCTGGATCGTCAGATTGATGAAGACAAGTGACAGGCTCGCCCGGCTGGCCGCTCCTCTGGAGCGCCAGCCATGGCAAGGTCTGATGCTGCTGGCGGCGGCCCTGCTGGCTGTCGCCATCTTGCAGGCGCCCAACCTGGTCGCGGCCAACACCAGTGAGCACGGCCTCTGGCTTGCGCCCTGGCTGATGTGGGCGGTCTGTTGCGGTGTCATGCATGGACTGGGGTTTCACCCGCGCAGCCTGGTGGGTCGCGTGCTGTTCTTCCCCTGGCTCGCCCTGCCCAGCCTGCTCTGCGGGCTCTGGCTGACCAGCAGCTACTACCTGCCATAAATGATGAAGGAGGTCGGCATGAGCCCACCTCCTTCTTCTTTTTTGACGGGCGTGCCGTCGCCCGGTCAGAGCAACCGAACCTCGCTCGTCACGCCGCTCGCAGCCACTTCTCTTTTCCGCTTTTCTTGCGATGCTGACAGCCCTGTGGTCTTCGGCCTGTCGGCGCCGCAGCACGCCATAAAAAACAGGAAGAGACGGGATTTCCCTGTCTCCCCCTGCTTCTTTCCTATTCAGCCCTGCGCTATGATAGCCCCCCATCTGACTGTCGAATGGATCACAGATTTTTATGGGGGAAGTCTCTGAGTTTCCGGTGCGTGTCTACTACGAAGACACGGATGCCGGAGGCATCGTCTACAACGCCAATTATCTCAAGTTTATGGAACGGGCCCGCACCGAATTCCTGCGCGCAGGCGGCATCGAACAGGATGTCCTGCTGCAGGCAGGGATCGCGTTTGTGGTGAGTCGCACCGAAATCGACTTCCGCGCGGCGGCCCGCTTCAATGAACTGCTGACCGTAATGACGCAAGTAACTGAAGTGAAACGCGCTTCCATGCGTTTTTCACAGCAGATCCTGGCGGCTGATGGACGGCTGATCACTCAGGCCATGGTACAGATCGCCTGTGTCAGTCATCCGCAAATGAAACCTGTTGCAATACCTGAAAAAATCAAGGGAGTGCTGTTAAGTGCACGCTGAAATTTCGTTTATTGGCCTGTTCTGGCAAGCCAGTCTGTTGGTGAAACTGGTCATGATGACCCTGATGGGCATGTCGGTCGTCTCCTGGGCGCTGATCATCCAGCGCTCCAAGGCCATCAAGGCGGCCAACCTCGCCTCGGAGCAGTTTGAAGACAGATTCTGGTCCGGGGTCGACCTCAATCGTCTCTACCAGGAGTCCTCCTCCCGTCGTGACGACATCGAAGGCATGGAAGACATCTTCTACTCCGGCTTCAAGGAGTATGCCCGCCTGCTCAAAGCCGGTGCCCGCGGTCAGGATGCGGTGATGGACGGTACCTATCGTGCCATGCGCGTCTCCCTGTCCCGTGCAGTGGACGATCTCGAGTCCAACCTGCCGGTCTTGGCGACCATCGGCTCCATCAGCCCCTATATCGGTCTGTTCGGTACCGTCTGGGGGATCATGAACGCCTTTATCGCTCTGGGTCAGGTTCAGCAGGCGACCCTGCAGATGGTGGCACCGGGTATCGCGGAGGCGCTGATCGCCACCGCCATGGGTCTGTTTGCCGCCATCCCGGCCGTTATCTTCTACAACCGCTTCACCAACAAGGTCGAACGGCTGGAAAACGCCTACGCCAACTTCATGGACGAGTTCACCACCATTCTGAACCGCCAAATCGCACAGCAGGGTGAGAAGTAATGCAAACCTATCAGCGGCTCAAACGCAAGAAGGTCGCCGAGATCAACGTGGTGCCCTATATCGACGTCATGCTGGTGCTGCTCATCATCTTCATGGCGGTCACGCCCGTGATCACGCAGGGGGTCAAGGTCGACCTGCCCCAGGCGGAGTCCGAGCAGTTGCCGGAAGACTCCAAGCCGCCTTTCATCGTCAGCGTCAATACCGAGGGTGAGTACGTCATCAAGGCCGGCGAGGCGGATGACGAACCCGTACCGAGTGGCACCCCAGAGGCGATGCAGCAGTACATCACCGAGAAGGCCATGGGCTATCTGGCCATCAACCAGAACGCGCCCGTGGTGGTCGCCGGTGACAAGTCCGTGCGCTACGAGGAGGTGATCCTGCTGATGGTGGCCCTCAAGAAAGCCGGTGTGCCTCAGGTTGGTCTGATGACGGATCCGGTGAACTGACGGAGATGGATGTGAAGCGTGGTATTTCCGGTTATCTCGTCGCGTCGCTGCTGCTGCATCTGATCATCGGCATCATCCTGCTGGTCGGTGTCGACTTCAGCAAACCCAAGCGCCCCGAGTCCAAGGGACAGATCGTCAATGCGGTCATGATGGACAGCGAAATGCTGGAGCAGCAGATGCAGCAGGTCCAGCAGCAGAAGCAGGCCCAGCCCAAGGCTGCACAGCAGCAGAAGGACAAGGAAGACGCTGAGCGCGTCAAACGCGAGCTGGCACAGGAGCAGGAGCGTCTGCGTATCGCTGAGACCAAGCGCAAGCAGGCCGAAGAGGCGACCCGCAAGGCCGAAGCCGACAAGCAGAAGAAAGAGGCTGAACAGAAGCAGGCGGAAGAGAAGGCCCAGAAAGCCGAGGAAGCCCGCAAGCTGGAAGAGCAGAAGACCAAGAAGGCCGAAGCCGAACGCAAGGCGGCGGAAGAGGCCAAGGCGCTGGCGCTCAAGAAGAAAAAAGAAGAGCTGGAGAAGAAGCAGGCTGAAGAGAAGGCCAAGGCGGAAGAGGCCAAGGCCAAGAAAGCGGAAGCCGAGAAGAAGGCCAAGGCCGAAGCCGAGAAAAAGGCGAAGGCGGAAGCCGAGAAGAAAGCCAAGGCCGAGGCCGAGAAGAAGGCGAAGGAAGAGGCTGACAAGAAGGCAAAAGCTGACGCAGAGAAGAAGGCGAAGGCCGAGGCCGACAGAAAGGCCAAGATTGAGGCGGAGCGCAAGCGCAAGGCGGCCGAAGAGGCCAAGTTGCAAAAAGAGATGGAAGCCATGATGGAGCAGCAGCTGGCCGCCGAGGCCAATGCGCGCAGTCAGGCAGCATCGGCAGCCGCCAAGGGCGAAGTCGACAAGTATGCCGCCCTCATCAAGGCCACGGTCGAGCGCTACATGATTTTGGATCCCACCATGCGGGGCAAAACATGTACTATCGGTGTCAAGTTGGCCAGTAGCGGCTTCGTCATCTCGGTGGACAACGGTCAGGGTGATCCGGCGGTCTGCCGCTCCGGCAAGGCGGCGGTGCTGAAGGCCAACCAGTTGCCGGTGCCGAAGGATCCGGCGGCATTCGAGATGTTGAAGGAGTTTAACCTCAAGTTAGAGCCGAGCATCTAAGCGTGATAGAACGGGGTCAATGACCGTGGTTGGCAGCATCTGCTGATAAAGGGATTTCACCTCTCATTTTTTTGGAACAGAGTATTTAAGCCATGATAAGAAAAGTGTTTTTTGCTTTGGTTGGCTGCCTTCTGCTAGGCCAGAGCGCTCAGGCGGCCTTGGACATCGTCATCACCGGCGGTATCGACAGTGCGCGCCCCATCGCCATCGCCCCCTTCAAGTGGGAGGGCAATGGCCAGTTGCCGCAGGATATCGCGGAAGTGGTCTCCAACGACCTGATGCGCAGCGGCAAGTTCAAGCCGCTGGCCCGTGGCCAGATGCCGCAGACGCCGAGCACCAGCGGCGAGATCAACTTCGCGCCCTGGGCTTCCCAGGGGGTCGAAGCCGTGGTGGTCGGCTCCATCGCCGCCGTGGGTGATGGCACCTACAAGATCAACTTCGAGCTGGTCGACGTCCTGAAAGGCCAGCTGGCCAAGACCCAGGGCGGTGAAGCGAACGGTTACATCCTGGACAGCCGCATGGCGACCATCCCGGGTGCCCAGATGCGCCAGTTTGCCCACCGCATCTCCGACATCGTCTACGAGCGTCTGACCGGTGAGCGTGGTGCCTTCCTGACTCGTCTGGCCTATGTCTCCGTGCAGCAGGGCACCCAGTTCCCGTATCAGCTGCGGATCTCCGACTACGACGGCTACAACGAGAAGACTCTGTTGCGCTCCCGTGAACCCCTGATGTCCCCGGCCTGGTCGCCGGATGGCAGCAAGCTGGCTTACGTGAGCTTCGAGAACCAGAAGTCCGAGATCTATGTGCAGGACATCTACACCCAGCAGCGCAGTCTGATCACCAGCTTCCGTGGCATCAACGGTGCGCCGGAGTGGTCTCCAGATGGTCGTCGTTTGGCTATTGTTTTGTCCAAAGATGGGCAGCCTGACATCTATGTCGTTGATGTTGCTAGCAAGCAACTCACTCGAGTCACAAATAACCGAACCATCGACACCGAACCCTCCTGGATGCCGGACGGTCAAACTTTGCTGTTCACCTCTGAACGTGGTGGCAAACCCCAGATTTATAGCGTAAATTTGGCGACTGGCATGACTCGCCGGATGACCTGGGAAGGGGATTCCAACCAGGGGGCATCCATCACACCGGACGGCAAGTCCATGGTGATGGTGACCCGGGTTCAGGGACAATATCGCATCGCTCGCCAGGATATGGAAAATGGAGCCATGCTGGTACTGACCCAGAGTGCTCTGGATGAATCGCCAAGTGTGGCTCCCAATGGCAGCATGATCATTTATGCCACCATCTATCAGGGTCGTAAGAGTCTTGCATTGGTGTCGACCGACGGTCGCTTCAAGGCAGTGCTTCCGACCAGTAGCGGTGAAATTCGTGCACCAGCTTGGTCGCCCTTCTTGAATTGATAAAAATCGATTGTTTTTTGTTTTGTTATAAAGGTTTAAGGAAATAGCATGCAACTCAATAAACTGCTCAAGGGTCTGGCCATCGCACTGCCACTGTTCACCCTGGCTGCCTGTAGCTCCTCTTCCGACTCCGACGCCGCTGGCGCCGAGTCCGGCATGACCGACGGCATGGGCGGTGTACAAACCGGCGGCGCCAACGGCATGTTGTCCCCGGAAGAGCAGATGCGTCAGAAGTTCGAAGCGCTGCAACGCGATAACGTGATCTACTTCCCGTACGATGGTTACGACATTCAGGGTCAGTACGCCGACCTGCTGGATGCCCACGCCAGCTACCTGCGTGAACGTCCGAGCGTCAAGGTATTGATCGAAGGCCACGCCGACGAGCGCGGTACGCCGGAATACAACATCGCGCTGGGTGAGCGCCGTGCCAAGGCTGTTGCCAAGTATCTGCAAACTCTGGGTGTGCAGGCCGAGCAGCTCTCCATCGTCAGCTATGGCGAAGAGAAGCCGCTGGATCTGTCCCACACCGAGGAAGCCTTTGCCAAGAACCGCCGTGCAGTCCTGGTTTACTAAGGTTTGAGTCGAACGAAGTTCGTTTATATGCAAGCGGCCATTTCGATGGCCGTTTTATTTGCACTAAACGTCAAGGTTTGATCCGAATGAAATCTGTATCAGCGAGCGACTATGCGCTGGCCGTTTTATTTGCACTAAACGCTAAGGTTTGATCCGAATGAAATCTGTGTACAAGCAAGCTGGTGTTGCGCTGGCCGTGTTGGTTGCTTTGAATGCGCAAGCGGCAGCACCCGTGAGCGATCTGAGCGGGGATTCTGGCAGCAGCGGCGTAGTGCTGAGCGGCAACAATGGTGCCATCGTACCGACCGGCAGCCTGGAAGACCGGGTTGCTCTGCTGGAGCGTACCCTCAACGCCCGTCTGCGTCTGCAGGCCGAACTGCAGCAACAGGTCGACTCCCTGCAAGGGGAGGTCTCCGAGCTGCGTGGTCAGCTGGAACAGCAGACCTACCAGATGGAGCAGTCCCAGGAGCGCCAGCGCCAACTCTACCAAGAGCTCGACAAGGTGGCCAACAGCCAGCCTGCCGCCGCGCCCGCAACACCTGCTGCAGGTGCTGCAACGCCTCCTGCCGCGGCTGCCAACTACTCCACCAACCAGGATGAGAACCAGGCCTACGACGCAGCCGTGAACATGGTGCTCAAGGAGAAGAACTACGACAAGGCCATTCCTGCCTTCGAAGGGTTCATCAAGCAGTTCCCGAACTCCAGCTATGTTCCCAATGCCCACTACTGGCTCGGCCAGCTGATGTTCAACAAGGGCGACAGGGCGGGGGCCGCGAGCCAGTTTTCCACGGTGGCGAACAAATACAGCAAGTCACCCAAGCGGGCCGATGCCCTGCTGAAACTCGGCATGCTCGCCCAGCTTGACGGCAAGAAAGCAGAGGCCAAGGCCTTCTATGAGCAGGTGATCAAGGGTTACCCCAACACCTCGCCGGCCCAGCTGGCCAAACAGAGTCTGGCCAAGCTGTGACATTGCTGCATGTCACTGTTTTCGTAACACTCTTGTAAATACCGCCGTGCTTTGTATGCGCAGTGAACAATCAGATTTAATTTAAGATTTTTCTATTGCGCCAGGATGATAAATCCGTAATATAGGCCGCCGTCAGAGCCGGAGCAGTAATGCAGTCGGCACTGGTCGTGGTGAGGGTCGTTAGCTCAGTCGGTAGAGCAGTTGACTTTTAATCAATTGGTCGCTGGTTCGAATCCAGCACGACCCACCATTTCTTCACAGCAGGTGAAGACAATATTCCCAGGTCGTTTAGCTCAGCTGGGAGAGCACCTCCCTTACAAGGAGGGGGTCACTGGTTCGAGCCCAGTAACGACCACCATGTTGTAACACTGGCCGCCACATGCGGTTCGTGAAAGGTTCAGGATGTGGGTCGTTAGCTCAGTCGGTAGAGCAGTTGACTCTTAATCAATTGGTCGTAGGTTCGAACCCTACACGACCCACCACTCTGAACATTGAATCCCAGGTCGTTTAGCTCAGCTGGGAGAGCACCTCCCTTACAAGGAGGGGGTCACTGGTTCGAGCCCAGTAACGACCACCATGTTGTAACGCTGGCCGCCACATGCGGTTGGTGAAAGGTTCAGGATGTGGGTCGTTAGCTCAGTCGGTAGAGCAGTTGACTCTTAATCAATTGGTCGTAGGTTCGAACCCTACACGACCCACCACTCTGAATATTGAATCCCAGGTCGTTTAGCTCAGCTGGGAGAGCACCTCCCTTACAAGGAGGGGGTCACTGGTTCGAGCCCAGTAACGACCACCATGCTTTAAAAATGATTTCGATGGGTCGTTAGCTCAGTCGGTAGAGCAGTTGACTTTTAATCAATTGGTCGCTGGTTCGAATCCAGCACGACCCACCATCATTTCAGTCATATCCCAGGTCGTTTAGCTCAGCTGGGAGAGCACCTCCCTTACAAGGAGGGGGTCACTGGTTCGAGCCCAGTAACGACCACCATGC
>NZ_JAPCJD010000048.1:28185-31758 GCF_027707845.1 Aeromonas sp. QDB14
AGGTCGTTTAGCTCAGCTGGGAGAGCACCTCCCTTACAAGGAGGGGGTCACTGGTTCGAGCCCAGTAACGACCACCATATTGAAAAGCCCGCAGCGATGCGGGCTTTTTCGTTTCCGTCTCCCATCAGGTTCGCAGTCGATCCAGCTCGCTTGCCAGGGTGGTGGCCGCCTGTTCCAGTGCCTCGCTCAGGCGCTGGCTGGCATTGGCCTCTTGTCCCAGGGTGGTGGCGGCGTCACCGATGCGCATCAGGTTCTGGTTGATGGTGTCGCTCACGGCACTCTGCTGCTCGGCGGCGGTCGCCACCTGGCTGATGTGATCATGGATCTGCTGGATCTGGGTGACCACCTGATTGAGTGCCTCGAAGGCCTGCTCCGTGCCTTCAACCGTGCTCACCGAGCGGGCGATCCCTGTGCTCATCAGCTGCTGGCTGCTGGTGACCTCGGTTTGCAGGCTGCCGATGAGCTGCCCTATCTCGTCGGTGGATGAGCGGGTCTTGTTGGCCAGCGCCCTCACCTCGTCCGCCACGACGGCAAAACCCCTGCCCATGTCGCCGGCCCGCGCCGCCTCGATGGCTGCGTTGAGGGCCAGCAGGTTGGTCTGTTCGGCAATGGCCCGGATCACATCGAGAATGTGGCTGATATTGGTGCTGCGCTGGGCGACCTGGGCGACCGCCTTGTCGGCCTGATGCATGTCCTCGACCAGGGTATGGATCTCGCTGCGGGCCCTGCTCAAGGTCTGCTGGGCCGTGCTGACATGGTGGGTCGCCGCTTCCGACTCCTGCGCCGCCTGTTCCGCATAGCCCGCCACGCTGACTGCCGTGGTGCTCATCTCGTGCATGGCGCTGACCACGCTCTCCAGCTCCAGGCTCTGATCATCCAGGCTGCTGCGCATGGCATCGGCCGTCTGTTTCATGCCCCTGGCCTGCTGATGCACCTGTTGCCCAATCTGCTTGCTGCCCTGCACCATGGCCCTCAGCTTGCCGAGGAAGGCATTGAGATGCCTGCCAAGCTCGATGAGCTCCTGGTGGGTGTCGATGCGCATCTGCTGGGTCAGGTCGCCCTCATTGCTGGCGAGGTGGGAGACGTGGCGGCTGATGAGGGAGAGGGGCGCCGTGATGGTCTGGATGAACCAGACAAGCAGCCCCAGGGCCACCAGGGTGATGACAACGATGGCGATCAGCTGCTGCTGCTGGGTCGCCTGCAACAGGCTGCCGAGCTGCTGGCTGATGGTGTTGGCCTGGCTGAGGGCGAGGGCCTTGGGCACCTTGATCATCAGCCACCACTGGTTGTCGGCAGCCTCGATCCGTATGGGCTGCTGCAGGATGAAATCGCTGTCGGTATCGGCGGGGTGTCCATTCGGGGCAACCAGTCCGGCCTCTGTCAGGGGGCGCCCCAGTTTGTCCGAATGGCGGTTGCTGCCGACGATGAAGCCCGTCTTGCTGACCAGGGTGACCTCGGCCTGGTTGTCATAGAGGCTCTTGCCAAGGTGCTCGGCCAGTTGCTGGAAGATGGGCAGGTTCATGTCGACCCCGGTGATCCCGGCAAACTTGCCATCCTTGAGGACGGGCACCGTCAGGCTGGTCATCAGCATCTTCTGACCAGGGCTTATCTCGTAGAGGTAGGGTTCCATCAGGCAGGGGCGACGTGTCTCGCGACCGCAGAGATACCACTCGCTGTTGCGAATGCCGAATTCATTGCGCGAGGTGTCGAACTTGGCGTCACTGGTGGCGGCATCTATGGTCTGCTGCGCGATGTTTCCGTTCTGTTCCCGGGTGAAGTAGACCTCGAGACTGCCCTTGCCGGCAACCGAATGGCTGGCGCCCGTCTGCCAGTCGGCGTCCTGTTCGTCGTAACCGTTGGGTTCGAACTGGGCGTAGATGGAGCTGATCCCGTTTGCCTGGTGCAGGCGGCTGCCAAGTAGGAGCTCCACTTGCGGGCGACTCAGCCGCTGGTCCGGCTGGGCCATGCTTCCTTCAAGCTGCGCCGCCATGCCGAGCGGTATCTGATAGGCCTGCTGCAACTGGTCTTCGATCTGCACGGCATACCGCTCTGCCTGGAATTGCAGGGAACGGGAAACCTCCTGCTCCAGGGCGCCACGGGTCTGCGCCATGATGTCATCGCGCAGGCCGTTCAGCGAGGAGGACTGTATCCATGTCATGGCGACGCCACTGGCGAGAAAAAGTCCCAGCGTGAGCAACAACAACTTGGTCTTGAGCGAACGTTGTTTCATTCGACAACTCCTTTTGGCAAGAATGACAACGATATGGTCGGAGCGGGTCCTGACAGTTGTACTGTACTGGATTTGTTGATGGGTTTGTGCACGGCTTCTGGTTATAATTTTGGCCTTCCCGAGCGTTGATGGAACAGTCGCAATGAGCAATGCACTGAGCAGTATTCCGCCGGTAGTCGAGATGGACTACCCCTTCCCGGCCAAACCACAGCCCCTGACTCCCGAGCAGAAGGCGACCCTGATCGCCGAGATCAAGGTGCTGCTCGAGGCGCGCCAGGCCGTGCTGGTTGCCCATTACTACACGGATCCCGAGATCCAGGCCCTGGCAGAAGCCACCGGTGGCTTCGTGGGTGACTCCCTGGAGATGGCCCGCTTCGGTCGCGACCATGCGGCCCAGACCCTGATCGTGGCCGGTGTGCGCTTTATGGGAGAGACCTCCAAGATCCTGAGCCCCCACAAGCGGGTGCTGATGCCGACGCTGGAGGCCGAGTGCTCCCTCGATCTGGGTTGTCCCATCGACCAGTTCTCCGCCTTCTGCGATGCCCACCCCGATCACATCGTGGTGGTCTATGCCAATACCTCGGCAGCGGTGAAAGCGCGGGCCGACTGGGTGGTCACCTCCAGCATTGCGCTGGAGATCGTCGAACATCTGGACAGTCAGGGTCACAAGATCATCTGGGGCCCGGACAGACACCTCGGCGCCTACATCGAGAAGAAGACAGGGGCCGAGATGCTGCGCTGGCAGGGTCACTGCATCGTGCACGACGAGTTCAAGGCCAAGGCGCTGCGCGAGCTCAAGGCCCAGAACCCGGATGCCGCCGTGCTGGTGCACCCGGAGTCCCCGGCCTCCGTCATCGAGCTGGCGGATGCAGTGGGTTCCACCAGCCAGCTCATCAAGGCCGCCAAAGAGCTGCCCCAGCAGAAACTGATCGTGGCGACCGATCGCGGCATCTTCTACAAGATGCAGCAGGCCTGCCCGGAGAAAGAGATGGTGGAGGCGCCCACCGGCGGTGATGGTGCCACTTGTCGCAGCTGCGCCCACTGCCCCTGGATGGCGATGAACGGCCTGGTGGCCATCAAGGAAGCCCTGACCGACGGTGCCGAGCGTCACGAGATCCATGTGGATGAGGCACTGCGTCTCAAAGCGCTTGTCCCGCTCGACCGCATGCTGGATTTCGCCGCGGAGCTCAAGCTCAAGACCCAGGGCAACGCCTGACTGACTCTGATGGCAAGATGCAAAGAGGGCTCCCGCGGGAGCCCTCTTTATTTAGGTTCTTCGCGGGATCTTGGGGAAGTGGAAGTTGACAGACAGGGTGCTGGTAAACTGGCTGTCTCCAAACACA
>NZ_JAPCJD010000049.1:0-31738 GCF_027707845.1 Aeromonas sp. QDB14
ATCCGGAACCAGTGATTGGTTCCGGATTGTCCTACAGCAGAAGGATCGGTCAATGGATCCTTAACTGATCAGCATTGACCTCAGGGTGCCCTTTCCAGTGCTGCTTTGCTGAGCAATTGATACGGTTTTGAGGCATTAGCATGCCGATCGTGCGCAAGCGCACATTTTTTCTCTCTGCCCTGGCACAAGATGAGTCACCATGTTGTTTCAAGGATTCTTTTGTTTAACAAAAAGTTGATTTTTTGTGTGTTATTTCGTTTTTTGTTTACGTATAATCGCCGCCGAACATGGATTCCTACAATAAAACTCTGTAGTTAAGGAAAGAACTCAATGGCTATCGAACGTACCTTCTCCATCGTCAAGCCGGATGCGGTCAGCAAGAACCTGATTGGTGCCATTTACAGCCGCTTCGAAAGCGCCGGTCTGAAAGTGGTTGCTGCCAAGATGCTGCACCTGACCAGCGAACAGGCCGCCGGTTTCTACGCCGAGCACCAGGGCAAGCCGTTTTATGATGGTCTGGTCGGCTTCATGACCTCTGGCCCCGTCATGGTACAGGTGCTGGAAGGTGAAGACGCCATCCGCCGTCACCGTGAAATCATGGGCGCTACCAACCCGAAAGAGGCACTGGCCGGCACCCTGCGCGCCTGCTACGCCGAGAGCATCGATCGCAACGCCGTCCACGGCTCCGATGCCCCGGCCTCTGCCGCCCGTGAAATCGCCTACTTCTTCTCCGACGACGAGATCTGCCCGCGCGGCTGATGTTGTCTGCTGGTGACCAAGGGAGCTTCGGCTCCCTTTTGTTTTTTGGTCATCCGGCCAATATCCACTTATTCTCCAGGTGGAAAGCCAGACCCATTATTTGTACAATGCCGCCCCCTGACGTAGGTCAGCCGATAATTTATGAAGTGTGTGAGCTGAGGCCCCTGATGAGCGAAACAAAAACCAACCTGCTGGATCTCGACCGGGATGCCATGCGTGCCTTCTTCGTCGAGTTGGGCGAGAAGCCGTTCCGGGCAGACCAGATAATGAAGTGGATCTATCACTTCGGTTGTGATGATTTCGATCAGATGAGCAACGTCAACAAGGCGCTGCGCGAGCGGCTCAAGGCCATTGCCGAGATCCGTGCCCCCGAGATCAGCCGTGAACAGCGCTCCGCCGATGGCACCATCAAATGGGCGCTGCAGGTGGGCGATCAGGAGGTGGAGACCGTCTACATTCCGGAAGCGGACCGCGCTACCCTGTGCGTCTCCTCCCAGGTGGGTTGTGCCTTGGCGTGCACCTTCTGCTCCACCGCCCAGCAAGGGTTCAACCGCAACCTGAAAGTCTCCGAGATCATCGGCCAGGTGTGGCGTGCCGCCAAAGTGGTGGGTGGCAAGCGCCCCATCACCAACGTGGTGATGATGGGCATGGGTGAGCCGCTGCTCAACCTCGCCAACGTGGTACCTGCCATGAAGCTGATGATGGATGACTTCGGCTTCAGCATCTCCAAGCGCCGCGTCACTCTCTCCACCTCCGGTGTGGTACCGGCGCTGGACATGCTGGGGGACCAGATCGACGTAGCCCTGGCCATCTCACTGCATGCGCCGAACGATGCGCTTCGCTCCGAGATCATGCCGATCAACGACAAGTACAACATCGAAGCCTTCCTTGCCGGGGTACGTCGCTATCTGGCCAAGTCCAACGCCAACGGCGGCCGGGTGACCGTGGAGTATGTGCTGCTCGATCACATCAACGACGACATGCAGCATGCCCATGAGCTGGCCAAGGTCCTCAAGGAAACCCCTTGCAAGATCAACCTGATCCCGTTCAACCCCTTCCCGGGCAACCCGTTTGGCAAGCCGAGCAACAGCCGTATCGACCGTTTCTCCAAGGTGCTGATGGAATACGGCCTGACCGTCATCGTGCGCAAGACCCGTGGTGACGACATCGACGCCGCCTGTGGGCAGCTGGTGGGGGAGGTGATCGACCGCACCAAGCGCACCATGAAAAATCGGATGCAACAGGATGGGATTTCCGTCAAAATGGTTTAACTCCTAAGCCATTGTATAGACAGGAAATGGATATCCGTACATTGATCGTAGTGGCAGCGCTCTGTGCGCTGCCAGGCTGTGTCACAGAGACCACTTACGCTGGCCAGAATTCGACCCAGCGTGAAGTGGGCCCCGACCTCAAGGCCGCCGCCCAGACTCGTCTCGATCTGGGTATCCAGTATCTGCGCCAGGGCAATGCCGAGCAGGCCAAATTCAACCTCGACCGCGCCCTTCAGTACGATCCCAACAATCCTCAGGTCTACATCGGTTTTGCCTATTTCTACCAGCAGGTGTCGGATTTCAAGGCCGCCGAGGCGAGCTACAAGAAAGCGCTGGCCATGGATCCGTCCAATGCTGACGCGATGAACAACTATGGCGCCTTCCTCTGCAACCGTGGCCGCTTCGACGAAGCGGAAAAGGCGTTCTTGCAGGCCGTCAGCCAGCCCGATTACGTGAAGATCGCTGATACCTACGAGAATGCGGCGCTCTGCTCGATGCAAAATCACAGAAATGACAAGGCCAGCGAGTATTATCGTCTGGCCTTGGGGTATAATCCCCGCAATCCTAGGTTATTGCTGGACATGGCCGAGCTTTCCATGAAAGATGGCAAGCTTCCTGATGTCCAGTCTTACCTCGCGCGCTTTGCCGACGTGGCAGAGGAGAACGAGGAGAGCCTCTGGCTCCGGCTGCGGCTGGCCCAGGCCATGGACAAACCGGCATTACTTCACCAATTCGGGACTGAGCTGGTAAGGCAATATCCCACTTCGCAACAAGCCAAGCGTTACTTAGCCAATGACTACTGAACAGCCACACGATTTCCAAGACGACTCCCAGGCAGTTGGCCCAGGCCAGCTGCTGCGCAACGCCCGTGAACAGCTCGGCTGGACCCGGGAACAGGTTGCGTCCCGCATTCACCTTCGTCTGACCCTGATCGCCGCCATCGAAGCGGATACCTATGACAAGCACACGTCCCATACCTTCATTCGTGGCTATCTGCGGGCCTATGCCAAGCTCGTGGGCATCCCCGAGGAGACCATCCTCGCCGCCTACGAAAAGCTGGGACTGACTCCCCCCGACAACATCGACATGCAGAGCTTCTCCCGTCGCTCCCGCCAGCAGGCCAATGACAGCCGGCTCAAGGTGGTGACCTGGCTGGTGATCCTGGTGCTGATCGGGCTCTCCGTCGCCTGGTGGTGGCAGAGCACGGCGCGGCGCTCCGCCGGTGACGACGCCCTGGCGGCGACCGAGATGAGCGCGACCGTCAATACGCCGGAAGCGAATGTTGCCCCCGCCGTGGAGGTCGCCGAGCCCGTGCTGCCCGCAGCGTCCGATGCCGTGTCCACCCAGGCTGTGGTGAGCGGTGCCACCGCGACCCTGCCTGTGGTCGCTACGGATGCCAGCGCAGCCGTCCCGACGGACGTTTCCGGTGCGGTCTCGACTTCCGAGAGCACGACCACCGAGCCCGCCAAGGCGCCCCAGCTCAAGATGAGCTTCACCGCCGATTGCTGGCTGGACGTCAAGGATGCCAACGGCAAGACCCTGTTCAGCGGTCTGAAGAAGGCGAACGACGAACTGGTACTGGAAGGACCCGAGCCACTCAGATTCATCATTGGCGCGCCCATGGCGGTCAATCTCGAATATCAGGGCAAGTCCTTCGACATGAGCCGTTACAACAACGGCCGGACTGCCCGCTTCTCACTGCCGCAGGAGTAATCAGTCCGCCATGTCTGTTCACGAAAAGCCCGCACACGAATCACCCATCGTTCGTCGCAAATCCAGACAGATCATGGTCGGCAACGTGCCGGTTGGGGGCGATGCCCCCATCACGGTACAGACCATGACCAACACCAAGACCACGGACGTGGCCGCTACCGTCGAGCAGATCCAGCGGATCGAGCGGGTCGGCGCCGACATCGTCCGGGTCTCCGTCCCCACCATGGAGGCGGCGGAAGCGTTCAAGCTCATCAAGCAGCAGACCCGCATCCCCATTGTGGCCGACATCCACTTCGACTACCGCATCGCCCTCAAAGTGGCCGAATACGGGGCCGACTGCCTGCGCATCAACCCGGGCAACATCGGCAACGAAGAGCGGGTGCGTGCGGTGGTGGATTGTGCCCGTCACTACAACATCCCCATCCGCATCGGCGTCAACGGCGGTTCCCTTGAGCGTGATCTCCAGGAGAAATACGGCGAGCCGACCCCGGAGGCGCTGCTGGAGTCCGCCATGCGCCACGTGGATTACCTGGATCGCCTCGACTTCCAGAACTTCAAGGTGAGCGTCAAGGCGTCCGATGTCTTCCTGGCGGTCGGTGCCTATCGCCTGCTGGCCAAGCAGATCGATCAACCCCTGCATCTGGGCATCACGGAAGCGGGCGGTTTTCGCGCCGGCGCGGTCAAGTCTGCCATTGGCCTTGGCATGTTGCTGAGCGAAGGGATTGGCGACACCCTGCGCATCTCCCTGGCTGCTGATCCGGTGGAAGAGGTGAAGGTGGGCTTTGACATCCTCAAATCCCTGCGCATCCGTTCCCGCGGCATCAACTTCATCGCCTGTCCCTCCTGCTCCCGTCAGGAGTTCGACGTCATCGGCACTGTCAATGCCCTGGAAGAGCGGCTCGAAGACATCATCACCCCGATGGATGTCTCCATCATCGGCTGTGTGGTGAACGGTCCGGGGGAGGCGCTGGTTTCCGATCTCGGCCTTGCGGGCGCCGCCAACAAGAGTGCCTTCTACGAGGGGGGCCAGCGGGTCGACCGGCTCGACAACAAGGATTTGATCCCGACCCTGGAGCGTCGCATCCGTGCCCGGGCCGCCATGCTGGATCCGGCCAACCAGATCCAGGTGGACAAAGGTTGAACCATGACGGGGCCACCTGGGGTGGCCCCGGCTTTAGGTTGTTGATTTTACATCCCGCATCCGGGCACCCGATTTTACCTCGGGGTCGAAAATCCCTATAATGCGGCCAAATTTTACCTCTTTTTCTCGAGTATCAACGTGGCAAAACAGATCCAAGCTATTCGCGGTATGAATGATTGCCTGCCGGAGCAGAGCCCGGTATGGCAGAAAGTAGAACAGATCCTGCGCCAGGTCGTGGCCAGCTATGGCTACAGCGAAGTGCGCATGCCCATCGTCGAGCAGACCCATCTGTTCAAGCGTGCCATCGGTGAAGTGACCGACGTGGTCGAAAAAGAGATGTACACCTTTGAAGACCGCAACGGCGACAGCCTGAGCCTGCGTCCGGAAGGGACCGCCAGTTGCGTGCGTGCCGGCATCGAGCACGGTCTGCTTTACAACCAGGAACGCCGGATGTGGTACATGGGCCCCATGTTCCGTCACGAGCGTCCCCAGAAAGGTCGCTATCGCCAGTTCCACCAGTTCGGGGTCGAGCTGTTCGGTATCAACGGGCCGGACATCGATGCCGAGCTCATCATGCTGACTCACCGCCTGTGGCGTCTGTTCGGCATCAGCGATCACGTGACCCTGCAGCTCAATACCCTCGGCCAGAGCAGCGAACGTGCCGCCTATCGCGATGCCCTGGTCGCCTATCTGGAACAGTACAAGAGCGAGTTGGACGAAGAGAGCCAGCGCCGTATGTACAGCAACCCCCTGCGGGTGCTCGATTCCAAGGACGAAAAAGTGCAGGCCATCCTTGCGGGAGCCCCCCGTCTGTTCGACCACCTGGGCGAAGAGAGCCTGGCTCACTTCGAAGGGCTCAAGCGCCTGCTCACGGCGGCCGGCATCCAGTTCGAGGTGAACGAGCGTCTGGTGCGCGGCCTCGACTACTACAACCTGACCGTGTTTGAGTGGGTGACCAACAGCCTGGGGGCCCAGGGCACCGTCTGTGCCGGTGGTCGCTACGACGGCCTGGTGGAGCAGCTCGGTGGCCAGCCGACCCCGGCGGTGGGTTTTGCCATGGGCATGGAGCGTCTGGTACTGATGCTCGAAACCCTCGAGCTCAATGCTGACATCCGCCCGGCGGTGGATGTCTATCTCTGCATGGTGGGTGAGGGGACCGAGCAGGCTGGCTTTGCTCTGGCCGAGCGCCTGCGCGATGCTCTGCCGGACTTGCGCCTCATGAGCCACTGCGGCGGCGGCAACTTCAAGAAACAACTCAAGCGTGCCGACAAGAGCGGCGCGGCCATTGCCCTGATCCTTGGGGAGACCGAGGTGCAAAGCGGGGAGATCACCATCAAATATCTGCGTGGCCAGGCCGAGCAACAGACCGTCTCGGTCTATGCCGCCATCGCCCTGCTGGCAGCGAAAGGAGAGTAAGCTGTGGAAGTGTATACCACTGAAGAACAACAGGTTGAGGTCATCAAGAACTGGTGGAAAGAGAACGGCACCTCGGTGATCGCCGGGACCGTGATCGGTTTGGTCGGCCTCTTTGGCTGGCGCTACTACAACGAGATGCAGCAGAACAACCAGGAAGCCGCCTCCCAGGCTTACAACGAGATGACCGCCCAGCTCGCCAAGGGGGATGACGCCGCTCTGGAGCAGGCAAAGAGCTTCATTACCGCCCACAAGGGTGACGCCTATGCCGAGCTGGCTGCCCTGCAACTGGCTGCGGCCGCCGTCAAGGCGGGCAAGCTGGATCTGGCTGCCGAGCAGCTGACCCAGGTGGCCGCCAGTGGCGATGACAGCATCAAGCCCATCGCCGCCCTGCGTCTGGCCCGGGTCCTGAGCGATCAGGGCAAGGCTGACGAGGCCCTGGCCCAGCTTGGCAAGATCAACAACGACGCCTTCAAGGCCCAGGTGGCGGAAGTGCGCGGCGACATCCTGCAAAAGCAGGGCAAGGCCGAAGAAGCGCGCGATGCCTATCAGGCGGCGGCGGATGCCGGCGGCCTGCAGAGCAGCGCCGAACTCAAGCTGAAGATGGATGATCTGGCGCTGCCAGCCGTCACTGCGGGCGAGGCTCCGGATGCGTAATCTGTACAAGCGAATGGCGCTGGGGGTGGCTGTCTCCTTCGCCTTGCAGGGCTGCTCCCTGTTCAGTTCGGAAGAAGATCTCAACCCCATGGCACCCCTGCCCAAGGTCGAGTCCGCGTTCACTGCCGATACCGCATGGTCCTCCTCGGTCGGGGATGGCATCGGCGACTTCTACTCCCAGCTCAAGCCGGTGGTGGAAGAGGACCGCATCTATGCAGCGGCCCGCGATGGCGATGTGACCGCCTTCGAGCGCGAGAGCGGCAAGGAGCTGTGGAGCGTGGATCTGGCAGATCTGCCCATCAACGCCGACAAGCGTAGTGCCCGTCTCTCCGGTGGTCTGGTCTCTCGCTACGGCAAGCTGTTCCTCGGGTCCGAAAACGGGGTGGTCTACGCCCTGAACGAGGCCAACGGCGAAGTGCTGTGGCAGACCACGGTACCTGGGGAAGTGGTGGCGAGCCCCGCCGTCGAGGATGGCCGCGTGGTGGTGCTGACCACCTCCGGTCGTCTGGTGGCGCTCGATACCGACGAGGGCAAGCTGCAGTGGACCCTGTCCGAAGAGCAGCCGCCCCTGACCCTGCGCAGTGCCGGCGCCCCCATCATCACCAACGGTGCCGTCATCTATGGCCGCGCCGATGGCAAGGTGGGCATCGCCCTGCTGAGCAACGGCCAGCCGGTGCGTCAATCCAAGGTGGCTGACCCGCGCGGCGCCACCGAACTGGATCGGATGGTGGACGTCGATGCCAGCCCGCTGATTGCCGGTGATGAGCTCTACGCCATCGCCTACAACGGCCAGTTGATGGCGCGCAAGCTGATGAGCGGCGACGAAGTGTGGAAGCGCAAGTATTCCGGTTATCGCGATATGGCGGTGACCGGCAATGCCATCGTGCTGACCGACAGCCGCAGCCATCTGTTTGCGGTCGATCGTCGCAACGGTCTCGAGTTGTGGTCCAACACCCAGCTGGAAAACCGCACCGTGACCGCCCCCGTCATCCTGGGTGACTATGTGGTGGTCGGCGATGTGGAAGGTTACCTGTATTGGCTGGACCGTACCGACGGGACCATCAAGGCCATGCAGCAGCTCGACAGCAGTGGTCTCTATGCCGCTCCGCTGGTGGAGGGTGACACCCTGTATGTGCAGAGCCGTGACGGCAAGTTGTACGCCCTCAAGCGTCCTTGATCGTCCGATAATGTGAATATCCGGCTCCTGGTCTTCGGACCCGGAGCCTTTGTCGTCTTGAGAATGAGGCTTTTATGACTCCTGTAGTTGCCCTGGTGGGCCGCCCCAACGTGGGGAAATCCACCCTGTTTAACCGCCTGACCCGTACCCGGGATGCCCTGGTTGCCGACTTCCCCGGCCTGACCCGGGACCGCAAATATGGCCAGGCGAAGCTGGGCGAGCTGGAATTTATCGTGGTCGATACCGGCGGTATCGATGGCACCGAGGAGGGGATCGAGCTGAAGATGGCCGAGCAGTCCCTGCTGGCCATCGAAGAGGCCGATGTGGTGCTCTTCATGGTGGATGCCCGTGCCGGTCTCACCGCGGCGGATCAGGCCATCGCCGAGCACCTGCGCAAGACCCACAAGAAGGTGTTTCTGGTGGCCAACAAGACCGACGGCATCGACGGTGACTCCGCGGTGTCCGAGTTCTACGGTCTGGCCCTGGGCGAGGTCTACCAGATGGCGGCCGCCCACGGCCGTGGCGTACTGAGCCTGCTGGAGCTGGCCCTGGCCCCTCACCTCGAGACCCTGGTCGGCTCTGCCACCGAGGCACAAGAGGAAGAGGAGCTGGAGGAGTTCGACGAAGAGGCCCTGCTGCGCATGGTGGCCGCCGGTGAGCTCGACACCCGGGAAGACACCAAGGAGACGCCGTTCGCCGACCTGCCCATCAAATTTGCTATCGTCGGTCGCCCCAACGTTGGCAAATCCACCCTGACCAACCGCATGCTGGGTGAAGATCGGGTCATCGTCTACGACATGCCGGGTACCACCCGCGACTCCGTCTACATCCCCATGGAGCGCGACGATCAGAAATACGTGGTCATCGACACCGCCGGCGTGCGTCGCCGTGGCAAGGTGCACGAGACGGTGGAGAAGTTCTCCGTCATCAAGACGCTCAAGGCGATTGAAGATGCCAACGTCTGCCTGCTGGTCATTGACGCCCGGGAGACCATCACGGATCAGGACTTGAGCATCCTCGGCTTCGTGCTCAACAGCGGCCGCTCCGTGGTACTGGTGGTCAACAAGTGGGACGGCCTGGATCAGAAGGTGAAAGAGGACGTCAAGAACGAGCTGGACAGACGCCTGGGCTTCATCGACTTCGCCCGGGTGCACTTCATCTCCGCCTTGCACGGCAGTGGCGTCGGTCACCTGTTCGAATCCATCAACGAGGCTTACGAGTCCGCGACTCGCCGCACCAGCACCGCCATGCTGACCCGCATCATGCAGATGGCCCAGGAAGATCACCAGCCGCCCATGGTGAACGGTCGCCGGGTCAAGCTGAAGTATGCCCACGCCGGTGGTTACAACCCGCCGCGCATCGTGATCCACGGCAACCAGTTGAACGACCTGCCTGACTCCTACAAGCGCTACCTCATCAACTACTTCCGCAAGTCGTTGAAGATCATGGGGACCCCGATCCGGGTGGAGTTCCAGGAGTCGGTCAACCCGTTCGAGGGCAAGAAGAACACCCTGACCCTGAGCCAGGAACGCCAGCGCAAGCGCTTGCTCAAGGCCAAAGCGAAGAAATAAAGCCCTGCGGCTGCCCTTACCGGCAGCCGTTTTTATTGGTGGCCCTCCTCAGGGCAGACAAACCGGGGGAGGGGCTGCGAGTGACGCCGGTGCACAGTGACGTAACAGAGGAGTCGAGAAGAGAATGAACACGCTGACCTGCCCTGCCTGTCAGGGTGAACTGGACAGCCGCAGCCGCGAGACGACGTGTGGCCAGTGTCAGGCCCATTATCGCATCCGGGCCCTGTGTCCTGCCTGCGGGCAGGAGCTGGAGCGGCTTCGGGCTTGCGGCGCGGTGGATTATTTTTGCAACCACTGCAACACCCTGGTCTCCAAGCGCACCGTTCTGTTTGAAGCGCAGCCTGACAAGGCATAAAAAAACCCGGCTGATGCCGGGTTTATACTGTGTGCTCCGCTATCAGCAGCGTGAAGGAGCGGTTTCTGTGCCAGATCTTGCGTTTCATGTCGGCCAGCTTGAGCTTGCGTCTCGGGCTCCAGGCACATTTGGTTTTTCGGGCCAACATGGCTCTTCTGCGTGCTCGCATCCTGTTCTCCTCCCTGGTCTTGCGTGGGGCCGAAAGGGCCCTTGGCAGGAACTGCAACGCAATGAATACATTGCAATAAGTTCGCTCCAGCGCCCCTCGTATACCCAAGGATGGTAACAGAGAACAGGGCAGGAAAACACACCCCCGGCGAGGCTAGGGGGTGATGATCTGTTTGACCACTTCGGCGATGATGGCCGGACGCTGCGCCGGCACGTCCGGCTCGCTGCTGTCGTCCTCGTCCAGCTCCTCCCGACGATGGGCCTTCTGCTGTTCGTTGTCGAGCCAGAGCAGGCTCTGGTAGTACTGGCGCACGTTGTTGACATAGTTGCGCGCCTCGCCGCCACGGGCATAGCCATAGCGCACCTTGCGATGCCAGCGTGACTGCTGCAACAGGGGCAGCACCTCTTTCACGTCGCTCCAGGCGTCCGGATTCTTGCCCAGCTCCTTGGTCAGGCGGCGGGCATCCATCATGTGGCCGTAGCCGATGTTGTAGGCGGTGAGGGCAAACCACACTTTCTCGTCCGCCGGGACCGAGTCGGGCACCTTCGCCATCATCTCCTGCAGGTAGCGGGCGCCCCCTTTGATGCTCTCTTCCGGGTGGGTGCGATCGTTTACCCCCATCGCCTTGGCGGTCGGGCCGGTGAGCATCATCATGCCGCGCACCCCGGTGTAGGAGCGTGCCTGGGGATCCCAGTGGGATTCCTGATAGCTGATGGCGGCCAGCAGCCGCCAGTCGATATCCTTGGCGTGGGTCTGGAACAGCGCCTGGTACTTGGGCAGCAGGCTCTTGGCCCGTTGCAGGAAGGTACGGGTGTCGACGAAGTCGAAGTTCTGCACGTGGCCGAAGTACTTCTCGTCGAGCTTGGCGATGGCGCCATCCATGAAGCGCTGACCGAAGAAGTCGATGATGCTGGCGTAGAGGCTGTCGTCGGGCAGCTTGGTCATGGCCCAGGCCACGGTCTGCTTGCTGGCGAGGGTCAAGCCCTCGGTGAGTTCGGGGTAGTAGCGCTGGGTACGGGCCAGTATGGTGTCCTGCACCACCGTGTAGTCCACCTTGCCGTCGGCCACCTGCTTGAGCAGCTCTTCCACGTCCGCATCCCGATTGGTGCTCCACTTCAGGTTGGGGTACTGCTTGGCCAGCTCCTTCATCAGGTCCTCGCCGGTGGAGCCCGCCGGCACCACTATGCTGCCCTTGATGTCACCGAGGTTCTTGGGCCTGGGGGAGCCGTTGCGATAGACCAGCTTGGGGGAGACCTGGTAGAAGCCGGGGCCGAAGCGGAACAACTTGCGCCGCTCCGGGGTCACGACGATGGCGGCGGCGGCGAGATCCAGCTTGCCCTTTTGCAGTTGCTCGACCAGCTCGGCGGTGCTGTAGGCCGGTACTATGGTCAGCTTGACCCCCAGCCAGTCTGCGTAAAGCTGCGCCAGCTCGTAGTCGAACCCCAGTGCGGTGTCGTCACGCTGGTAATAGGAAGTGGGGCCATAGAGGGTGCCAACCCGGATCTCGCCTCGCTGGCGGATCTGCTCCAGTTGGCTGGAGGGGTGGTAGAAGTCGCAACCGGCCAGGGCCAGCGTCAACATCATCCCGATGAACAGTCGAAAAATGCAGCGCAAGTAGGTGAGTACCCTTGTTGAAAAAATCGGCATTTGTCAAAAAAGAGGCACCTTTATACCAGAGAGTATGAAGGGAGTCACACCGCGCGAGATGAGAAAAACGTTTGTTCAGGATGGGCCTGATCCCTATAATACGCGCGTCTCAAATCCCCCCACACTCTAAAACTTGGTGAGAAAGGTATATGGAAATCTTGCGTGGTGCCCCAGCACTGTCTGAGTTTCGTGTCCACAAGCTGCTGCAGAGCTGCGCACAGAGAGGAGTAGAGATAGCAAGCGTCTATGCGGAATACGTGCATTTTGCCGAGCTGACGAGCCCGCTGTCGCCCCCCGAGCGAGCGACCTTGGGCCAGCTTCTGCGCTACGGCCCGACCATCCCGGAACACACCCCCAGCGGTCAGCTGTTCCTCGTTACCCCCCGCCCCGGCACTATCTCCCCCTGGTCTTCCAAAGCAACCGACATCGCCCACAACTGCGGCCTGAAACAGGTCAAACGGCTGGAGCGCGGCATTGCCTATTACGTGCAGGCCAAGGGTGAGCTGAGCGTGGCCCAGCGTAGCGAGATCGCGGCCCTGCTGCACGATCGCATGATGGAAGTGGTCTTTGCCGAGATGAACGAGGCTGCCGCCCTGTTTGCTCACCACGAGCCGCGCCCCTTTACCCAGGTAGATGTGCTGGGTGGTGGTCGCGCCGCCCTGGAAGAGGCCAACGTGACCCTGGGTCTGGCCCTGGCCGATGACGAAATAGATTATCTGGTGACCAACTTCACCCGGCTGGGTCGCAATCCCAACGACATCGAGCTCTACATGTTTGCCCAGGCGAACTCCGAGCACTGCCGCCACAAGATCTTCAACGCCGACTGGACCATAGACGGCGAGCAGCAGCCCAAGTCGCTGTTCAAGATGATCAAGAATACCTTCGAGCAGACGCCGGATCATGTCCTGTCTGCCTACAAAGACAACGCCGCGGTGATGGAAGGCAGCCAGGGTGGCCGCTTCTTCCCGAGCCCCGCCAACGGTGAGTACCAGTATCACCAGGAGCGTGTCGACATCCTGATGAAGGTGGAAACCCACAACCACCCGACCGCCATCTCTCCCTTCCCGGGTGCCGCCACCGGCTCCGGCGGCGAAATCCGCGACGAGGGTGCGACAGGGCGTGGCGCCAAGCCCAAGGCGGGCCTGGTGGGCTTCTCCGTCTCCAACCTGCGCATTCCCGGCTTCGAGCAGCCCTGGGAGCAGGACTTCGGCAAGCCGAGCCGCATCGTCAGCGCCTTTGACATCATGCAGGAAGGGCCCCTTGGCGGCGCCGCCTTCAACAACGAATTCGGTCGCCCTGCCATCCTGGGTTACTTCCGTACCTTCGAAGAGCAGGTGCCGAGCCACAACGGCGTCGAGGTGCGCGGCTACCACAAGCCCATCATGCTGGCGGGTGGCATTGGCAACATCCGCAGCGAGCACGTCCAGAAAGGGGAGATCCCGGTGGGGGCTGCCCTCATCGTGCTGGGTGGTCCGGCCATGAACATCGGCCTGGGTGGCGGCGCAGCCTCCTCCATGGCTTCCGGCCAGTCTGCCGAAGATCTCGATTTCGCCTCCGTGCAGCGTGACAACCCCGAGATGGAACGTCGCTGCCAGGAAGTGATCGACCGCTGCTGGCAACTGGGTGACGACAACCCCATCGTCTTCATCCACGACGTGGGCGCCGGTGGTCTCTCCAACGCCATGCCGGAGCTGGTGAGCGACGGGGATCGCGGTGGTCGCTTCGACTTGCGTGCCATTCCGAACGACGAGCCGGGCATGAGCCCGCTGGAAGTCTGGTGCAACGAATCCCAGGAGCGCTATGTGCTGGCCGTGGCCCAGGACAAGCTGCCTCTGTTCAAGGCCTTGTGCGAGCGCGAACGCGCGCCCTATGCCGTCATCGGCACCGCCACCGAAGAGAAGCATCTCACTCTCTCTGATGATCACTTTGACAACCAGCCCATCGATCTGCCGCTGGACGTGCTGCTTGGCAAGGCGCCCAAGATGCACCGCGACGTGCTGAGCCTGCCCGCCCAGGGCAAGGCGCTGCAACTGGACGGCATCACCCTCAGCGACGCCGCCGAGCGCGTGCTGCGCTTGCCGACCGTGGCGGAGAAGTCCTTCCTCATCACCATCGGCGATCGCACCGTAACGGGCCTCGTCAACCGCGACCAGATGGTCGGCCCCTGGCAGATCCCGGTGGCTGACTGCGCCGTCACCGCCGCGACCTACGACAGCTACCACGGTGAAGCCATGTCCATGGGCGAGCGCACCCCGGTGGCGCTGCTCTCTCATGCCGCCTCCGCCCGCATGGCGGTGGCCGAGGCCTTGACCAACCTGGCACCAGCCAATATCGGCTCCCTCAAGCGGGTCAAGCTCTCCGCCAACTGGATGTCCGCAGCCGGCCACCCGGGGGAAGATGCGGGTCTCTACGAAGCCGTGAAAGCGGTGGGCGAAGAGCTCTGCCCGGCCCTTGGCATCACCATCCCGGTGGGCAAGGACTCTATGTCCATGAAGACCCGCTGGCAGCAGGACGGGGAAGAGCGCAGCGTCACCTCGCCGCTCTCCCTGCTCATCTCCGCCTTTGCCCGGGTCGAGGACGTGCGCAATACCGTGACCCCGCAACTGCGCACCGATCTCGGTGAGACCGACCTTATCCTCATCGACCTTGGCAACGGCAAGCAGCGCCTCGGCGCCTCGGCCCTGGCCCAGGTTTATCGCCAGCTTGGGCAAAGTGCCCCGGATCTGGACAACCCGGTCCAGCTCAAGGGCTTCTTCAACGCCATCCAGGCGCTGGTGGCGGATCGCAAGCTGATTGCCTACCACGACCGCTCCGACGGCGGCCTCTTCGTCACCCTGACCGAGATGGCGTTTGCCGGTCACTGCGGCCTCGACATCCAGCTCGATCGCGTGGGTGGCGACCTGCTGCCGGCCCTGTTCAACGAGGAGCTGGGTGCCGTCATCCAGGTTCGTCGCGAAGACAAGGAAGCGGTGCTGACCCTGCTGGCCGGTCACGGTCTGGCAGCCTGCTCCCATGTGCTGGGCACGGTGCGCGAAGACGACCTCATCCTGTTCCAGCGTGCTGGCAGCGAGGTTTATCGCGCCAGTCGCACCGCCCTTCGCACCATCTGGGGCGAGACCAGCTGGCAGATGCAGCGCCTGCGTGACAACCCGGAGTGCGCCGATCAGGAGCATGCCGCCCGCCAGGACGCCACCGATCCGGGTCTGCAGGCCAGGCTCACCTACAACCCGTCCGACGACGTGGCCGCGCCCTATATCGCTCGCGGGGTTTCTCCCCGTCTGGCGGTGCTGCGCGAGCAGGGGGTCAACTCCCACGTGGAGATGGCGGCCGCCTTTGACCGCGCCGGCTTTACCGCTGTCGACGTGCACATGAGCGACATCCTCGAGGGGCGCATCAAGCTGGAAGATTTCCAGACCCTGGTGGCCTGTGGCGGCTTCTCCTACGGCGACGTGCTGGGGGCGGGTGAAGGCTGGGCCAAGTCCATCCTGTTCAACGACAACGCCCGTGAGCAGTTCCAGCGCTTCTTCGAGCGCGGCGATACCCTCTCCCTGGGGGTGTGCAACGGCTGCCAGATGATGTCCAACCTGCGTGACCTCATCCCGGGGGCCGATCTCTGGCCGCGCTTCGTGCGCAACCGCTCCGAGCGCTTCGAGGCGCGCTTCAGCCTGGTGGAAGTGCAGGACTCCCCGTCCGCCTTCTTCGCCGGGATGGCGGGTTCCGTGATGCCGATTGCCGTCTCCCACGGGGAAGGGCGCGTGGAAGTGCGCGATGCCGCTCACCTGGCTGCGCTGCAACAGAGCGGTCTGGTGGGGCTGCGTTTCGTGGACAACCGCGGCAACGTCACTGTGCAATACCCGGCCAACCCCAACGGCTCCCCTGACGGTATCACCGCGGTGACCAGTGCGGACGGCCGCGCCACCATCATGATGCCGCACCCGGAGCGGGTGTTCCGCACCGTGGCCAATTCCTGGCACCCGGACGACTGGGGAGAGGATGGCGCCTGGATGCGCATGTTCAGAAACGCGAGAGTCCGTCTGGGCTAAGCGTCAGCAAGAAACCAAAAACCGGCCCTTGTGGCCGGTTTTTTTATGGGCATGGGTCTGAGAATGGGGAGGGCAGGAGGAGACGAGCACGATGGGGGCGAGGCCGTCTTCAGCTCGCTGCTCCGCCAGCCGCTTGCTGGAGGATATGGGATGGATTGAGGGACCGATCTGGTATCGCCAGCCAGATGGGCAAGCCGGAGCGGGCCTTGGCGGACATAAAAAAACCGGCCACGGAGGCCGGTTTTGCTGTGTGAGCTGAACCTGAGGCTAGCGCAGCACCACGTGTTGGAAGCCCTGCACCAGGCTGATGACGGGCTGGGGGTAGATGCCGAGCAATACCACCAGAATGGCGGAGAGCAGCACCACCAGGCCCCCGGAGGAGAAGGCCCAGTCGGCCCTGGCATCGCGCAGTTGCATGCCGGGTTCACGCAGGTAGAGGGTGACCATGACCCGCAGGTAGTAGTAGAGCCCCAGGGCACTGCCGAGCACGATGGCGCCACTGAGCCACCACAGCTTGGCATCGACGGTGACGCCGATGAGGTAGAACTTGCCGATGAACCCCAGCGTCATGGGGATACCCGCGAGGGAGAGCATCATCACCGTCATCACCGCCGTCAGATAGGGGCGCTTCCAAAACAGACCGCGATAACTGTGCAGGGAGTCCGCATCCTTGCCGCGATAGGGGCTGGACATCATGCTGATGACGCCGAAGGCCCCCAGGCTGGTGAACAGGTACATCAGCAGGTAGACACCCGCCGCTTCCACCGGCATCTCGCCGAGGCGGCTTGCCACCACCACTGCCAGCAGATAGCCGAAGTGGGAGATGGAGGAGTAACCCATCATCCGCTTGATGTTGGTCTGGATCAGCGCCAGGAGGTTGCCGACCACGATGGAGACGACCGCCATGGCCGCCAGCAGCCAGTGGATCATGGGATCCGAGGTGGCGGGTACCGCCAGGTAGAAGCGCAGCAGCACGCAGAACACCGCTATCTTGCTCACGGTGGCGAGGAAGGTGGCCACCGGTGCCGGCGCCCCTTCATAGACGTCCGGGGTCCAGAGGTGGAAGGGGGCGAGGGACAGCTTGAACGCAAAGCCGACCAGCATCAGGCCAAAGCCCCCCATCAGCAGCGGATGGTGAGCCGGGCTCTGGGCCAGGGTCACACCGAGATCGCTGAAGCTCAGGCTTCCGGCCTGGGCGTAGAGCAGTGCCATGCCGAACAGCAGGAAGGCGGTGGCACTGGCGGAGAGCACCATGTACTTGATGCTGGCTTCCAGCGAGTGTCGCTCGCGATAGGCATACCCCACCAGACCGAACATGGGCAGGGTCAGCATCTCGATCCCGATAAAGAGCGAGGCGAGGTGACGGGAGGCCGCCAGCACCAGACCACCGGCGGTGGCGATGAGCAGCAGCAGGTAGAACTCTTCCCGGTTGTCCGGATAGCCCTTGAGCCAGGTGCGACCGAAGGTGCAGGTGGCCAGGGCCCCGATGAGCACCAGCCCCATGTAGAAGACCGCGTAAGCGTCCACTTGCAGCAGGGGAGTGACCCCCTGATCCCCTTGGGCCATCACGATGGGCAGGGAGAAGAGCGCGAGGTTGAGGCCGATGATGGTGACCACGAAGGCGGTGTCGTCACAGCGCTTCCAGGCGATGGCCAGCATCAGGGCCACCATGGCCCCCGTGGTCAGCAACAGGGGCAGCAGGGCCAGCAGTTGAGAAACAGTAAACGTCATGACAGTGCTCCCGACATGGACAAGGAAGGCGAAAGAGAAAGCATCATTGCAGCGCCCCCGTGCCCGGCAGCGCGTACCAGTGCAGCACGCTCAGGAGGCTGCTGCTGGCGGTGTCGAGCACCGGCTGGGGATAGAGACCGAGCAGCACCAAGAGGCCGGCGATGGTCAGCATCATGGTCAGTTCCCGGGTATCCAGCCCCTTGAGCATGCTCTCCTCCCGGGGCGTCCCGAAGCAGGCCCGTTGCAGCATGATGAGGGAGTAGACCGAGGCCAGCACCAGCCCGAAGGTGGCGATGACGGTGATGACGGGGGCCACCTGGAAGCTGCCGATGAGGATCAGGAACTCGCCGACGAAGTTTCCGGTCCCCGGCATCCCGAGGGATGCAACGGAGAAGAACAGCATCACGCCGGGCAGGTAGCGCAACCGTCCCCAGAGACCGCCCATCTGGCGCAGATCCCGGGTGTGCAGGCGCTCGTAGAGCTGGCCGCACAGGATGAAGAGACCGGCGGCCGAGAGCCCGTGGGCAATCATCTGTACCACTGCCCCTTGCAGGGCGAGCTCGCTGCCGGAGTAAATGGCGATCATCACGAAGCCCATGTGGGAGATGCTGGTGTAGGCAACCAGCCGCTTGATATCGGTCTGGGCAAAGGCCAGCAGGGCGCCATAGACGATGCCGATGAGGCCGAGCACCATGGCGTAGGGGGCAAACTCGGCGGACGCCTCGGGGAAAAGCGGCAGAGTGAAGCGCAGCAGGCCGTAGGCCGCGGTTTTCAGCAAGATGCCCGCCAAGTCCACGGAGCCTGCGGTGGGCGCCTGGCTGTGGGCATCAGGGAGCCAGCCATGGAGCGGCACCAGGGGCATCTTGACCGCGAAGGCGATGAAGAAGCCCAGCATCAGCAGCCACTGTACCGTGCTGCTCATGGGGGTGTTGAGCAGCTCCTGATAGTTGAAAGTGAAGACACCGGTGGCGGCGTGGTGGGTCAGTACCAGGCCCAGGATGGCCACCAGCATGATGAGGCCGCTCGCCTGGGTGTAGATGAAGAACTTGGTGGCGGCGTTGATGCGCGACTTGCCATCGGTGACCGAGTGGCCCCAGAGCGCAATCAGGAAGTACATCGGCACCAGCATCATCTCCCAGAAGAAGAAGAAGAGGAACAGATCCACCGCCATGAAGACGCCGAGCACGCCCCCCAGGATCCACAGCAGGTTCAGGTGGAAGAAGCCGATGCGCTGGACGATCTCCTTCCAGGAACAGAGGATGGCCAGCACGCCGATGAAGCTGGTGAGGATCACCATCAGGAGCGACAGCCCGTCCACGGCGAGGTGCAGGGAGATGCCGAAGCGGGGGATCCAGGGTTGTTGCCACTCGGCTGCCCAGACGGGGAGGCCGGGGTTGGCGAGGGTGAAGTCACCACCGAGCCAGATGGCGCTGGAGAGCACCAGACAGGCGCTCATGGAGGCGAGGGCCACCCAGCGAACGAATTGTCCGCCGAGCCGCTCCATCTGCCAGCAGAGCAAGCCGCCGATGAAGGGAATTAGCAAGATCCAGAGTAAGGTCACGATATCAGCTCTCATCTAGGTTCTAGTCGGGCAGGCGCTGAGCCTGCCACACAATATTGGGCTCATGGATCAGCCGAGCAGCAGCAGGGCCAGGATCAGGGCGGCGCCCATCCCCATGGAGGCTGCGTACCAGCGCAACTTGCCGGAGACGGTCCAGGCCAGCAGCTGATGCCCCCCCTGGGCCAGCACGGCGGGCAGGTTCATCATCCTGTCCAGCGGATCCTTGCCGAGCAGGCGAGTCGCCAGCAGGTAGGGCTTGACCCAAATCAGGTCATAAAGCCAGTCAAAGCCCCAGGCATTGAACCAGAGGGTGGACAGAGCCCGCCCAGGTGCACTCTGTGCGATCCCCTTCGCCAGGCGACGTTCGCCGAGGAAGAGGAAGGCGGCCAGCGCAATGCCTGCCACGGCGATGACGCCTGAGAGGATCTCGAGGCCATGGCGTCCCTCTTCGATGTGATCACCGGGGCCTGCCGGCAGTACTCCGGCGAGCGGCGGCACTATCAATGCACCCACCCCGGTAGAGAGCACCAGCAGCACCAGCAGTGGCAGATGGTGGGCAAGGCCCTGTCCGGCGTGAGCCTGGGTCTGCGCCTTGCCGTGGAAGGCGATGAAGATGAGGCGGAAGGTGTAGAGGGAGGTGAGGAAGGCACCACCCAGACCGGCCCACAGCAGGGCGCTCTGGCCACTGGCCTGCACCTGCCAGAGGATGGCGTCCTTACTGTAGAAACCGGCGGTCACCAGCGGCAGCGCGGCCAGGGCCGAGCCCCCCACCAGGAAGCAGGCGTAGACCAGCGGCAGCGATTTGCGCAGCCCCCCCATCTTGAAGATGTTCTGCTCGTGGTGGGTCGCAACGATGGCGGCCCCGGCGGAGAGGAACAGCAGCGCCTTGAAGAAGGCGTGGGTCATCAGGTGGAAGATGGCCCCTTCCCAGGCACCGACCCCCAGGGCCAGGAACATGTAGCCAATCTGGCTCATGGTGGAGTAGGCCAGGATCCGCTTGATGTCGGTCTGCACCAGGGCGGCAAAACCGGCCAGCACCAGGGTGATGGCACCGACCAGCGCCACCAGATGGAGGATCTCCGGGGCCAGCAGGAAGAGGCCGTGGGTGCGGGCGATGAGGTAGACACCGGCGGTCACCATGGTGGCGGCGTGGATCAGTGCCGAGACCGGGGTCGGGCCCGCCATGGCGTCCGCCAGCCAGGTCTGCAGGGGCAGCTGGGCGGATTTGCCGACCGCGCCGCCGAGCAGCATGAGGCAGGCGAACGACAGGGCAGGGGAGCCGTCGGCAAACATCGCAGGGGCTCGCACCAGCAGCTCGTGAATGTTGAGGGTGCCGAGCTCGCGGTAGAGCACGAAGAGCCCGATGGCAAGGAAGACGTCGCCGACCCGGGTCACCACGAACGCCTTGAGGGCGGCGGCGCCGTTGTTGCGATCCTTGTAGTAGAAGCCGATCAGCAGGTAGCTGCACAGCCCCACCCCTTCCCAGCCCAGGTAGACGAACAGCAGGTCATCGGCCAGCACCAGGAACAGCATGCTGGCGATGAAGAGGTTGGTGTAGGTGAAGAAGCGCGAATACCCCTCTTCCCCGCGCATGTACCAGGAGGCGAACAGGTGGATGAAGAAGCCCACCCCGGTCACGACCCCCAGCATGGTCAGCGACAGCCCGTCCAGGGAGAGACGGAAGGCAGGCTGGAACTCGCCCACCGTCATCCACTGCCACAGGGTCTGGGTATAGACGCCGCCTTCCGGCATGGTATTGAGAAAATCGATGCCGACCCACAGGGTAGTGAGGGCCGAGAGACCGATGCTGCCGACACCGATGAGCGCCGAGGTGCGCTCGCCGAGGCGGCCGAGGGAGAAGGCCAGCAGCAGCCATCCCAGCAGCGGGAACAGGAAAGTCAGATATAGGAGGCTCATCCGCGCATCTCGCTCACAGTGTCCACGTTCAGGGTGTGGTAACGACGATAGAGCAGCAGTAACAGGGCGAGGCCGATACTGGCCTCCGCTGCCGCCAGAGAAATCACCAGTATGTACATGATCTGGCCGTCGGCCTGGGCCCAGCGGCTACCCGCCACCACGAATGCCAGGGCGGACGCGTTCATCATGATTTCGATACTCATGAGGATAAACAACAGGTTGCGGCGTATCAGCAGGCCGCACAGGCCGATGGCAAACAAAATGGCCGCCAGCAGGAGGCCGTGCTCCATGGGAATTCCACTCATCGCCATGCTCCTTGTGCTTGCTGGATGGAAAGGGGGCGGGCTGCCGGCAGCAGGCCATGCCTCACCACGGGGATGTCGCTCATTGCTGACCTCCTTCCTGTGTGGTGCGAGGTACGGAGAGCACTTCCCCGCTCTTGTCCTCGCGGCCCAGGTGATAGGCGGTGACCAGACCTGCCAGCAGCAAGATGGAGGCGAGCTCCACCGCCAGCACATAGGGGCCGAACAGGGCGATACCGACTTCCTTGGCGCTGACCTCGGTCAGACCCAGTTCACCGCCGGTCACGCCGAGAATGCCGTGGGCCAGAAAGCCCAGCAAAATGAGGGAGAGCAGGGCCGGGCCACCCCAGGTCATGGGGGTGAGCCACTTCTTCTCCTGATCCTGGGCGCTCCCCAGGTTCAGCATCATCACCACGAACACGAACAGCACCATGATGGCGCCGGCGTAGACGATCACCTGCAGGGCCCCCGCAAAGGCGGCGCCCAGGCAGAAGAAGATCATGGCCACGGCGATGAGGGAGATGATGAGATTGAGCAGCGCATGCATGGGGTTGCTGGTGCTGATCACCCGCAGCGTGCTGTAAACGGCGACCAGGGCCGCGACATAGAATGCCAGTTCCATGATTGACTCCTAGGGCAGCAGGCTCTTGACATCGATGGGCTTGGCTTCGTTCTCGGCATCCCCTTTGGGTTTGCCGTCGATGGCCATCCCGCTCATGCGGTAGAAGTTGTAGTCCGGGTATTTGCCGGGGCCGCTTATCAGCAGATCTTCCTTCTCGTACACCAGATCCTGGCGACGATACTCCCCCATCTCGAAATCCGGCGTCAGCTGGATGGCGGTGGTGGGGCAGGCCTCCTCGCACAGGCCGCAGAAGATGCAACGGGAGAAGTTGATGCGAAAGAACTCCGGGTACCAGCGGCCATCTTCCCGCTCCGACTTCTGCAAGGAGATGCAACCGACCGGGCAGGCAACAGCACACAGGTTGCACGCCACGCAGCGTTCGTCGCCGTCAGGATCCCGGGTCAGTACGATGCGACCGCGAAAGCGGGGGGCGGCGTAGACCGACTGCTCCGGGTAGCTCAGGGTTTCACGGGGGCGCCAGGCATGGGAGAAGACCATCCCAAGACTGCGCAACTGGGTGCCAACACCCTTGATAATGCTCGTAATTTTCATAGGTGCCTCACTGCACATTTATCAGCACTGGCGCCTGGGCGTTTCCTTGCCGCAGACGGCCGAATCATCGTCATGTCCATCTCGTTTTGCTCACGCATTCATCAGCACCACGGCAGCGGTGACCAGCATGTTGAGCAGGGTCAGGGGCAGGCACACTTTCCAGCCAAAGGACATCACCTGGTCGAAGCGCGGGCGGGGCAGGGAGGCCCGCAGCAGGATGAAGAACACCATGAAACAGGCTGTCTTCAGGGCGAACCAGATGAAGGGCGGCAGCCAGGGGCCGTGCCAGCCACCGAAGAAGAGGGTCACGATGAGTGAAGAGATCAGCACGATGCCGATGTACTCCCCCACGAAGAAGAGACCCCACTTCATGCCCGCGTACTCGATGTGATAACCGTCGGCGAGCTCCTGCTCGGCCTCCGGCTGGTCAAACGGGTGGCGGTGGGTGACGGCGACCCCGGCAAACAGGAAGGTGACGAAGCCCAGGATCTGGGGGATCACGTTCCACATGCCGGCCTGGGCCTCGACGATGTCACGCAGGTTGAAGCTGCCGGTCTGGATGACGATGCCCATGAGCGAGAGGCCAAGGAACACCTCGTAGGAGAGGGTCTGGGCCGAGGCGCGCAGGCTGCCGAGCAGGGAGTATTTGTTGTTGCTCGACCAGCCGGCGAACAGCACGGCATAGACCGCCAGCCCGGCGATCGCCAGGATATAGAGCAGCCCCACGTTGAGATCCGCCACGCCCCAGGTGGGGGTGATGGGCACCACCGCAAACGCCAGGATGAAGGCGGTGAAGGCGATGATGGGGGCCAGCACGAAGATCCGGCGATCCGCAAAGGGCGGGATCCAGTCCTCCTTGAAGAACATCTTGACCATGTCGGCCGCCAGTTGCAGCAGGCCGAAGGGGCCAACCCGGTTGGGGCCGTAACGGTCTTGCCACAGTGCCAGCAGGCGGCGCTCGATGAAGCTCATGAAGGCGCCGGCCCCCACGATCCCCACGAGCACGACCAGTGCCTTGCCGACCTCGATCAGCAGATCCATCAGAGAGTCGCTCATGCGATGACCTCCTGCAGGTTATCGATCAGGGCGTGGTGCAGGGCGGTCGGCAGGCCGTTCACCCCGAGTGGCAACCCTGCCAGGCCCGGAGCCAGTGCATCGCTCAGGCGCAGACGCAGGCGCCAGTGGTTGCCACCCCAGGAGACGGCCACCAGCGCGTCAGGGGACAGTGCCAGGCGCGCGGCATCCGCCGGGTTCAGTACCAGGGTGGGTTCCCCCATGCGAGCCTGGATGACCGGGCTTCTGGCGGAGAGCTCCTCGCCACCGAACAGCTGGTCATAGCTCACCACCTGCAGGGATGCGGCGGGCTGGAAGGGAGCCGGAATGGCACCAAACCAGCCCAGGTTGCCTTCGCCCGGCTCCAGCAGGCGGCGACCGGGATCCCCGGCACGCAGGTTGCCACCCACCTCGTCCTGGAACTTGTTCCAGGCGGAGGGGGAGTTCCAGCCCGGCGCCCAGGCAAACGGTACCTGGGAGAGGGGCTGGCGGGCACCGGCGTAGCCTTCCATGGAGAAGGCGAACGGTGAATCGGGATCCTGGGCGACTCTGGGCTCGCTCACGTTCTGGTTTGCCAGCATGGAGGTTCGACCACTGTAGCGGTGCGGCTCCCGGGCGAGCTTCATGCCGCGAATGCGCAGGCCGGCGTTGGGTGCAGCTTCACCCATGGTGGTGAGCAGCGGGGCGCTGGCGGCGCAATCGCGACTCACATCGTCGAAGGTGTTCCAGCGAACCGAACGCGGTTGCTGGCTCCTTTGCAGGGCATCCAGCCAGCGCCAGCTCTCGCGCACCTGGATATCGGCGTTGTAGAAGGCGGGAGCATAGACCTGGAAGAAGCGCTGGGCGCGGCCTTCCATGTTCACTAGGGTGCCATCGCCTTCGGCAAAACTGGCGGCAGGTAGCACCAAATCCGCCTTCTTCGCGGTGGCCGTCTCCTGATGGTCGATGACCAGCAGGTGTTGCAGGCGATCCAGAGCGGCGTCCACCCGGCTGCGGGGGGCTCGGCGGTAGAGGTCGTTCTCAAGAACGACCAAGGCAAGTCTCTCTTCCCCTTCCATGCGCTCGAGGGCTGCCTCCAGCGGGGCGGCATGCCGGGCCAGCATGGCCAGCCCCAGGCTGTTGGCTTCCTGAGCCACCAGGGCAAGCTCCGCGGCCTGGCCACGGCCCTTGAGGGCGCGGGCGATGTTGCTGGCCGCTTCGATCAGCGCCTGGCTGCGGGCACCATTGCCTGCGATGATGAGGGGCTTTTTGGCGTTGCCAAGCAGGTCGGCCCATTGGGCGGCGAGGGCCTGCTGTTCGGGGGAGAGATCCGTTGGTGCAGGTGCACTGGCGTCCAGCAGGTGGGCGATGGCAAACCCGAGGCGCGCCTGATCCGCGTGGGGGGCGTGCAGGGTGCTGCTCGCCACGTCATCCAGGCGGGTGGCATCCAGACTGGTGATGAGCAAGGGGTAGCGCTGGTTCTGGGCCAGGGTCTGCACGGCGGCGACCTGCCAGAGATCCACCTTCAGCTTGCGGGCAATTTCGCGCCCCTTGCCTTTCACCGCCTGGCGCAGGGCCAGGGCGATGCGGGCGGCGGTCTGGGTGACATCTTCCCCGAGCACCAGCACGGCGTCGGCCTCTTCCATGTCGCGCAGGCTGGGAGTGCGCACGCCGCCGTGCTCCAGAATGTCCAGCATCTTCTGCAGGCATTCCCATTCGCTCCGCTCGACCCCGGAGTAGAAGTTGGCGGCCCCCACCAGTTCGCGCAGGGCGAAGTTGCTCTCCAAGGAGGCGCGGGGTGAGCCGATGCCGATGACGCCGCTGGCGGTGCGCAGCGCATCCGCCGCCCGGTTCAGGGCACCATCCACCGTGATGGCCAGCTTGTCACTGCCATCCTGCAGCAAGGGCTGGCGCGGGCGGTCGGTCAGATTGACGTGACCGTAGCCAAAGCGGCCGCGATCGCAGAGGAAATAGTGGTTCAGGGCACCGTGGAAACGGTTCTCGATACGGCGCAGCTCGCCGTAGCGCTCACCCGGGCTGATGTTGCAGCCGACCGAGCACCCCTGGCAGATGCTGGGGGCGAACTGCATGTCCCACTTGCGGTTGTAACGCTCGGAGTGGGTCTTGTCGGTGAAGACGCCGGTGGGACAGACCTCCACCAGGTTGCCGGAGAATTCGCTCTCCAGAGTGCCATCTTCGACCCGGCCGAAGTAGACGTTGTCGTGGGCGCCATAGACCCCGAGATCCTCGCCACCGGCGTAATCCTTGTAATAGCGCACGCAGCGGTAGCAGGCGATGCAGCGGTTCATCTCGTGGTTGATGAAGGGACCCAGATCCTGATTCTGGTGGGTGCGCTTGGTGAAACGGTAGCGGCGGCTGTTGTGGCCCGTCATTACCGTCATGTCCTGCAGGTGGCAGGCGCCACCCTCTTCGCACACCGGGCAGTCGTGGGGGTGGTTGGTCATCTGCCACTCCACCACTGTCTTGCGAAACTCCTTCGCCTCTTCATCCTCGATGGAGATATAGGTGCCATCGGTGGAAGGTGTCATGCAGGACATGACCAGGCGGCCGCGCTTGTCGTCGGCATTCTGATACTGTTTGACCGCGCACTGGCGGCAGGCACCGACGCTACCGAGCGCCGGGTGCCAGCAAAAATAGGGGACGTCCAGACCCAGCGACAGACAGGCTTGCAGCAGGTTGTCTGCCCCGTCTACCTCGTACTCTTTACCGTCTACATGAATGGTTGCCATACAACTTCCCTGAAACCTGTTTTATGAAATCGGCTATTGCCCGATGCGTCCTGTCGCTTACCAGCGCTCGCCCAGCAGGTTGGGCTGGATACCCTTGAACAGCTTGTGATTGTCATGGGGGGCCTTGACCCCGGCCTCGAATTCGGAGCGGAAATACTTCATCGCACTGCCAAGGGGCTCGACGGCGCCGGGGGCATGGGCACAGAAGGTCTTGCCCGGGCCCAGGAAACTGACGAGCTGTTCCAGGGTCGCGAGATCCTCGGGTTGGCCCTCGCCCCGCTCCAGCGCCCGCAGGATCTTGACGCTCCAGGGCAGGCCGTCGCGGCAGGGGGTGCACCAGCCGCAGGATTCGCGGGCAAAGAACTCCTCCATGTTGCGCAGCAGGGAGACCATGTTGATGCTGTCATCCACCGCCATGGCAAGGCCCGTACCCATGCGGGTGCCCACCTTGCCGATGCCGCCAGCGTACATCTGGGCATCCAGGTGCTCGGGCAGCAGGAAGCCGGTGCCGGCTCCGCCCGGTTGCCAGGTTTTCAGGCGATAGCCGGGCTTCATGCCGCCTGCGTACTCCTCGAACAGCTCGCGGGCGGTGATGCCAAAGGGCAGCTCCCACAGGCCGGGATTGTTGACCTTGCCGGAGAAGCCCATCAGCTTGGTGCCGTGATCTTCCGAACCCGGCAGTGCCAGCCCCTGATACCAGGCCACACCGTTGCCGATGATGGCGGGGACGTTGCACAAGGTTTCGACGTTGTTGACGCAGGTGGGCTTGCCCCAGGCGCCGGAGACGGCGGGGAAGGGGGGTTTGGCTCGCGGGTTGGCGCGCCGTCCTTCCAGGGAGTTGATGAGGGCCGTCTCTTCGCCGCAGATGTAGCGACCGGCGCCGGTGTGGACGAACAGCTCGAAGTCAAAGCCCGAGCCCAGGATGTTCTTGCCGAGGAGCCCGGCGGCCTTGGCCTCTTCCACGGCGCGGCGCAGGTGAATGGCGGCATCCACGTACTCGCCGCGCAGGAAGATGTAGCCGCGGTAGGCCTTGAGGGCCTTGGCCGAGATGATCATCCCTTCGATCAGCAGGTGGGGCAGCTGCTCCATCAGCAGCCGATCCTTGTAGGTGTTCGGCTCCATCTCGTCGGCGTTGCAGAGCAGGTAACGGATGTTCATGCTCTCGTCCTTGGGCATCAGCCCCCACTTCACCCCGGTGGAGAAGCCGGCACCGCCGCGCCCCTTGAGGCCGGCGTCCTTGACGGTGCTGACGATGTCGTCCGGGCTCATCTGGCCCAGCGCCTTGCGGGCGGCCTCGTAGCCCTGTTTGGCCTGGTACTCCTCGAGCCAGACCGGCTGGCCGTCGTCCCGCAACCGCCAGGTGAGCGGGTGAGTCTCGGCGGCGCGGGGGATGCGGTTGGCGGTGCCGAGGGAGGCGAGTGTCTTGCCTGGCTGGATGATCATGGACATAGATTGCCCTCCAGGGTCTTGAACTGGCCGCTTGTATCTGATCTGCGGGAGAGGCTCATGGGTAGGCCTCCAGGGTCTTGAGCAGGCTGACGGCGTCGAGCCCGCCGTAGGTGTCGTCATCGATCATGATGGCCGGCCCCTTGTCGCAGTTGCCGAGACAGCAGACGGGCAGCAGGGTGAAACGGCCGTCCGGGGAGGTCTGACCGGGGGCCAGATTGACGACCTCTTTCAGACCGGCTAGCAGCTGCTCGTGGCCGTTGATGTAGCAGACCATGCTGTCGCAGACGCGGATGATGTGGCGACCCACCGGCTGGCGGAAGATCTGGCTGTAGAAGGTGGCGACCCCTTCCACGTCGCTGGCGGGGATGCCGAGTTCGGCACCGATGGCGTGGATGGCGCCGTCGGGCACCCAGCCGCGGGCCTGTTGCACTATCTTGAGCGCTTCGATGCTGGCGGCACGGGGATCTTCGTAGTGGTGTTTCTCGTGTTCGATGGCATCGCGTTCAGCCTGGCTCAGGACGAAATCGCCCTGTTTGCTGCTGCATGCCCCTTGCCCTTGTGGGGTCTGGTTATTGTGACACTGACATTGGCTCATGACTTGACCTTTTGTGGCTTTTCCCTTTACTGCGCGTCTTGCCCTTCGCCCCGTCGGTCGGGGCGAGAGGACTCAACGATCCACATCTGACATAACGAAATCGATACTGCCCAGGTAGACGATGAGATCCGACACCATCTGGCCGCGGATCACCGAGGGGATCTGCTGCAGGTGGGCGAAGCTCGGGGTGCGGATCCGGGTCCGGTAGCTCATGGTGGAGCCGTCGCTGGTCAGGTAATAGCTGTTTATCCCCTTGGTCGCCTCTATCATCTGGAAGGACTCGGCGGCCGGCATCACCGGGCCCCACGACACTTGCAGGAAGTGGGTGATCAGGGTCTCGATGTCCTGCAGGGTGCGCTCCTTGGGCGGTGGCGTGGTGAGCGGGTGATCCGCCTTGAACGGCCCTTCCGGCATGTTCTTCATGCACTGCTCTATGATGCGCAGGCTCTGGCGGATCTCCTCGATGCGCACGGTGGCGCGGTCGTAGGCATCCCCGTTGGCGCCCACCGGCACCTCGAACTCGAACTGATCGTAGCCGGAGTAGGGGCGCCATTTGCGCACGTCGAAGTTGAGGCCGGTGGCGCGCAGACCGCCTCCCGTGGTGCCCCAGGCCAGCGCCTGCGCCGTGTTGTAGGCGGCGACGCCTATGGTACGGCCGCGCAGTATGCTGTTGCGCATGGCCGCCTTCTCATACTCCATCAGCCGCTTGGGCAGCCAGCTCAGCAGGTTGTCCTGGATGAGGCGGGCCCAGCCCACCGGCAGATCGTGGGCCACGCCGCCGATGCGGAACCAGGCCGGGTGCATGCGCGCGCCTGTGATGGCCTCGATGATGGTGTAGATCTTCTGCCGGTCGGTGAAGGTGAAGAAGACCGGGGTCATGGCCCCCACGTCCTGGATGTAGGTACCGAGGAACAGCAAGTGGCTCTGGATGCGGAACAGCTCCGCCATCATGACCCGGATCATGTCGACCCGGGCCGGCACCTTGATGCCTGCCAGCTTCTCGACCGCCAGCACATAGGGCAGGTTGTTCATCACGCCCCCCAGGTACTCGACCCGGTCGGTGTAGGGGATGTAGCTGTGCCAGGACTGGCGCTCGCCCATCTTCTCGGCGCCGCGGTGGTGGTAGCCGATGTCGGGCACGCAGTCTCGGATCTCCTCGCCGTCGAGCTGCAGCACCAGGCGGAAGGCGCCGTGGGCGGAGGGGTGGTTCGGGCCGAGGTTCAGGAACATGTAGTCCTCGTTCTCGTTGCCCCGAGCCATGCCCCACTCTTCGGGCTTGAACAGCAGGTTGTCCTGTTCCTGATCCTGCTTGACCGCATCGAGCATGAAGGGATCAAACTCGGTGGCCCGTGCCGGATAGTCCTTGCGCAGCGGGTGGCCCTGCCAGCTCTTGGGCATCATGATGCGGGTGAGATGGGGGTGACCCTCGAAGGTGATGCCCATCAGATCCCAGACCTCCCGCTCGTACCAGTTGGCGTTGGGGAAGTGGCGCGTGACGGTGGGCAGGTTCAGATCGCCCTCCTTGAGCGGCACCTTCAGCATGACGTCGGCGTTGCGGTCGATGGAGATGAGGTGATAGAAGACGGTGAAGTCGCTGTCCGGCAGGCCGTGGCGATGGCTGCGCATTCGCTCGTCGGTGGCGCTCAAGTCAAACAGCATCACGAAGGGGGAGGGCAGCTTTTTCAGGAAGCCCATCACGTCCAGCAGCAGCTCGCGGGAGAGCCAGATGACCGGCACGCCGGTGCGGGTGCTCTGCACGGTGAAGCGTTCGGCCCCGAAGTGGGCGAACAGCTCGCCGACCACCTGGGCATCGCCATGATCTGAGGTCTGCCACTGGGCCATGGTGTAGTTGCTTGGGAATTCTCGAGTCAGTTTCATGGTCAGATCTCATCCGGCGTGCGCAGGTTGGTGACTTGGATGCGCTCGCCGCGCTTGCGATCCTTCTCGGCCTGCATCTGGGGACGGTAGATCCCCTGATCGCCGACCACCCAGGAGAGGGGACGGCGCTCCTTGCCGATGGACTCCTGCAACAGCATCAGGGCCTGCAGGAAGGCCTCGGGACGGGGCGGGCAGCCCGGGATGTAGACGTCGACCGGCAGGAACTTGTCGACACCCTGAACGACCGAGTAGATGTCATACATGCCGCCCGAGTTGGCGCAGGCACCCATGGAGATGACCCACTTGGGTTCGAGCAACTGCTCATAGAGTCGCTGGATGACGGGGGCCATCTTGATGAAGGGGGTACCGGCAATCACCATGAAGTCCGCCTGACGGGGCGAGGCGCGAATGACTTCGGCACCGAAACGGGCCACGTCGTGGGGGGAGGTGAAGGCGGTACACATCTCCACATAGCAGCAGGAGATGCCGAAGTTGTAGGGCCAGAGGGAGTTCTTGCGGCCCCAGTTGACGGTGTCTTGCAGCACCTCTTCGAGACGCCCGATCATGATGCCGCGGGTCGCTTGCTGCGCCAGTGGATCATCGACGGTCTGGCGCTGTTCCTGGGGGTAGCGCTCGACGGGCGCATCCGGGTCAATCCGGGTCAGGGTGTACTTCATGGTGCAACCTCAAAGAGATAATCGGTAGTTCAGTCTGGTTTCTTGTCAGTCAGGACACGCTTTTTCGGGGCCCAGTCGAGGGCACCAATGCGCCACAGGTAGATGAGGCCTACCAGCAGCAGGGTGATGAAGATGGTGGCTTCGATGAAGCCGACCCAGCCGCTCTCCCGAACGGAGACGGACCAGGCAAAGAGATAGAGGGCTTCGACATCGAAGATGACGAAGAACATGGCGACCAGGTAGAACTTGGCGGAGAAGCGCAGGCGGGCGTTACCGACGGAATCCACCCCGGATTCGAAGGGTTTGTTCTTGGCACGGCCATAGGCGCGTCCCCCCAGCAAGGCCGCCAGGCCTATCATGGTCAAGCAGATACAGATGGCGCCAATGACATAGACAGTAAAAGCCCAGTGCTGGACGGCAATATCAGCAAACATATAGGTTTTTCCCTAACCAAATTAATCATGTGACTTAACAATGATGTTACGTAGTATGCCACTTTCGTACTGATTTACATGTCATTTCAAAGGATTAATTATTAATCAACGGGATGAAAATTGTGTTTTGCTAGCGGGGTCAACTTTCTCGTTTGAGAATTGTTTTCAATCGTTTTTATTTAGCAGAAAAAAACCGGATAGTTTGAAAATCCGGTGGATGGCAGGAAACAAAAGACCCCGCATGGCGCAATGCTGTTCACTTAAGCGGAGCCGCATTGCGATTTACCGGAAAACGGGTCTTTGATATCTTCACCGCCCTGGG
>NZ_JAPCJD010000050.1:0-31283 GCF_027707845.1 Aeromonas sp. QDB14
AAGGCTCAAAAACTGCGAGTGCCGGCGCGCAATACCGTGGCCTTACGGATCGCTAGCCTTGACCCGCGCAAGGTCATTCGCCGACGGGAAGGCCAGGATGCCGCTCGTGACCTACAAGGTGTTGGCGGCGAGCCTCCTGCCGTGACCGCGCCGCTGGAGCAGGTGCAGATAGACCATACGGTCATCGACCTGATCGTAGTCGATGAGCGCGACCGGCAACCGATTGGCCGCCCGTACCTGACCCTAGCCATCGACGTGTTCACCCGCTGCGTGCTCGGTATGGTCGTCACGCTGGAAGCGCCGTCTGCCGTCTCGGTCGGTCTGTGCCTGGCGCATATCGCCTGCGACAAGCGTCCCTGGCTGGAAGGGCTGAACGTGGAAATGGACTGGCCGATGAGCGGCAAGCCCATACTGCTTTACTTGGACAACGCGGCCGAGTTCAAGAGCGAAGCGCTGCGCCGTGGCTGCGAGCAGCATGGCATCCGGCTGGACTATCGCCCGCTGGGACAGCCCCACTATGGGGGCATCGTGGAACGGATCATCGGCACGGCGATGCAGATGATTCACGACGAACTGCCGGGAACGACCTTCTCCAACCCTGACCAGCGCGGCGACTACGATTCCGAAAACAAGGCCGCCCTGACGCTGCGCGAGCTAGAGCGCTGGCTCACATTGGCGGTCGGCACCTACCACGGTTCGGTGCACAACGGCCTGCTCCAACCGCCGGCCGCGCGCTGGGCCGAGGCCGTGGCGCGTGCCGGCGTACCGGCCGTCGTCACTCGCGCCACAGCTTTTCTGGTCGATTTTCTGCCCATCCTCCGCCGCACCCTGACCCGCACTGGCTTCGTCATCGACCACATCCACTACTACGCTGACGCGCTCAAACCGTGGATCGCTCGGCGCGACCGTTTACCCGCCTTCCTGATCCGGCGCGACCAGCGCGACATCAGCCGCATCTGGGTGCTGGAACCGGAGGGGCAGCACTACCTGGAAATTCCCTACCGTACCTTGTCACATCCGGCTGTCACCTTGTGGGAACAACGGCAGGCGCTGGCGAAACTGCGGCAGCAAGGGCGCGAACAGGTGGATGAGTCGGCGCTGTTCCGCATGATCGGCCAGATGCGTGAGATTGTGACCAGCGCGCAGAAGGCCACACGCAAGGCGCGGCGTGACGCGGATCGCCGCCAGCATCTCAAGACATCAGCTCGGCCGGACAAGCCCGTTCCGCCGGATACGGATATTGCCGACCCGCAGGCAGACAACTTGCCGCCCGCCAAACCGTTCGACCAGATTGAGGAGTGGTAGCCGTGGACCAATATCCCATCATCGACCTGTCCCACCTGCTGCCGGCGGCGCAGGGGCTGGCTCGGCTGCCGGCGGACGAGCGCATCCAGCGCCTTCGCGCCGACCGCTGGATCGGCTATCCGCGCGCGGTCGAGGCGCTGAACCGGCTGGAAGCCCTTTATGCGTGGCCAAACAAGCAACGCATGCCCAACCTGCTGCTGGTCGGCCCGACCAACAATGGCAAGTCGATGATCGTCGAGAAGTTCCGCCGCACCCACCCGGCCAGCTCCGACGCCGACTAGGAGTACATCCCAGTGTTGGTCGTGCAGATGCCGTCCGAGCCGTCCGTGATCCGCTTCTACGTCGCGCTGCTCGCCGCGATGGGCGCGCCGCTGCGCCCACGCCCACGGTTGCCGGAAATGGAGCAACTGGCTCTGGCACTGCTGCGCAAGGTCGGTGTGCGTATGCTGGTGATCGACGAACTGCACAACGTCCTGGCCGGCAATAGCGTCAACCGCCGGGAATTTCTCAACCTGCTGCGCTTTCTCGGCAACGAGCTGCGCATTCCGCTGGCCGGGGTCGGCACACGCGACGCCTATCTGGTCATCCGTTCGGACGATCAGTTGGAGAACCGGTTCGAGCCGATGCTGCTGCCGGTATGGGAGGCCAACGACGATTGCTGCTCACTGCTGGCCAGCTTCGCGGCTTCGCTCCCGCTACGGCGACCTTCGTCGATTGCCACGCTGGATATGGCCCGCTACCTGCTCACGCGTAGCGAGGGCACCATTGGCGAGTTGGCACACCTGTTGATGGCAGCGGCCGTCGCCGCCGTGGAGAGCGGAGAGGAAGCGATCAACCACCGCACGCTCGGCATGGCCGATTACACCGGACCCAGCGAGCGGCGTCGGCAATTCGAGCGGGAACTGATGTGAAGCCAGCGCTGCGCTGGCCATTGCATCCGGCTCCCAGGGAAGGCGAAGCCCTGTCTTCGTGGCTCAACCGCGTGGCCCTTTGCTATCACATGGAACTGTCCGAGCTGCTGGAGCACGATCTTGGCTACGGTCAGGTCGATGACTTGGACACTGCGCCACCACTGTCGCTGCTGACGATGCTCTCCCAGCGGAGCGGCATCGAGCTGGACCGGCTGCGCTGTATGAGTTTCGCCGGATGGGTGCCTTGGCTACTGGACAGCCTTGATGACAAGATTCCAGACGCCTTGGAAACCTATGCATTTCAGCTCTCGGTGCTGCTGCCAAGACTCCGCCGAAAGACACGATCCATCACGAGCTGGCGTGCCTGGCTGCCCGGCCAGCCGATACACCGCGCCTGTCCGCTCTGCCTAAACGATCCAGAGAACCAAGCCGTACTGCTCGCTTGGAAGCTGCCCCTGATGCTGAGCTGCCCGCTGCATGGCTGCTGGCTGGAATCCTATTGGGGAGTGCCTGGGCGGTTTCTCGGCTGGGAGAACGCCGACGCCGAACCGCGCACCGCCAGCGACGCGATTGCGGCGATGGATCAGCGTACCTGGCAGGCACTGACGACCGGTCACGTGGAGCTGCCGCGCCGACGCATCCACGCCGGATTGTGGTTTCGACTTCTTCGCACGCTGCTCGATGAGCTGAACACCCCGCTTTCCGCGTGCGGAACCTGCGCGGGGTATCTCCGCCAAGTCTGGGAAGGCTGCGGGCATCCGCTGCGTGCTGGGCAAAGTTTGTGGCGACCGTATGAAACCTTGAACCCGGTAATACGGTTACAGATGCTGGAGGCGGCGGCAACGGCAATCAGCTTGATTGAGGTGAGGGACATCAGCCCGCCAGGCGAGCAGGCAAAGCTGTTCTGGTCAGAACCCCAAACAGGTTTCACCAGTGGCCTGCCGACGAAAACGCCGAAGCCCGAACCCATCAATCACTGGCAGCGTGCAGTCCAGGCCATCGACGAGGCCATCATTGAAGCGCGGCACAACCCCGAGACGGCACGCTCACTGTTCGCGTTGGCTTCCTATGGTAGGCGCGACCCCGCTTCCCTGGAACAGTTGCGCGCCACCTTCGCGAAGGAAGGTATCCCCGCGGAATTTCTGTCACATTATGAGCCTGACGGACCCTTTGCGTGTCTTAGACAGAATGACGGGTTAAGTGACGAATTTTGACGGCCTGAGCTTTCCGGCACACAATGTCACATAATCGAACGTATACGTGACGGGTAAAAAGGTGCTGATCGGCTACATGCGGGTATCGAAGGCGGACGGATCCCAGTCCACCAATTTGCAACGCGATGCGCTCATCGCCGCTGGTGTGAGCCTTGCGCACCTTTACGAGGATCTGGCCTCGGGCAGGCGCGATGATCGCCCAGGGTTGGCTGCTTGCCTGAAGGCGCTTCGTGAAGGGGACACGCTGATCGTGTGGAAGCTCGATCGGCTTGGCCGTGATCTGCGCCACCTGATCAACACCGTGCACGACCTAACTGCGCGTAGCGTGGGCCTGAAGGTCCTGACCGGTCACGGTGCGGCGGTCGACACGACGACTGCCGCCGGCAAGCTTGTGTTCGGTATTTTTGCCGCGCTGGCCGAGTTCGAGCGTGAGTTGATTTCCGAGCGAACAGTCGCTGGACTTATCTCGGCGCGCGCTCGCGGCAGGAAAGGGGGGCGCCCCTTCAAGATGACCGCCGCCAAGCTACGCCTGGCGATGGCCAGCATGGGGCAACCGGAAACCAAGGTGGGCGATCTCTGCGAAGAACTCGGGATTACCCGGCAGACGCTCTACCGGCACGTGTCGCCCAAGGGCGAACTGCGGCCAGACGGCGTAAAGCTGCTCTCCCTCGGTTCAGCCGCATAAATGGAGGCGACCTGGAACGGGGCGCTGTTCAGTGCGGCAACGATCCGATTACCGGTGTCGACCCGGACCAGCCAGTCGCTGACACAACGGCTGAAGGGCTTTGTCCTGCAGGAACCGGCCGTTCGCGAGCGACATTCTTTCCGCTCGCAACTGTATCGGATGTATGACGGACGCCCCTTCCATTGAACAGAATGGCGGTGTTCATTCGATTTCGGACTCGATGTCCGTGTTACGCCACTCGAGAGGCAATTCCGACTGGGCACAGTACCGAGCGTCAAGAGCGACGACGTCCTGCTCCTTGGCCAAGAAGCGGGAGTCATTATCAAGTATGTATTGCAGATGCCGAGTCTCCGGCGCGTCCCCCTGGAAATCGGCGCACTCTTCTTCCACGCGATAAGTGGCTGGACCGGTCTGCTCGATACGCTTGAACTCGCAGAAATACCGCGCTCCGCCGATGCCATTCCGTCTCAGAAGCAAGAGGGTGGCGTTCGAGGCTTTGGCGCAAGGCGTATCGCTGGCGACGTAGTAGCCGCGCTGCAGCGGGAGGACAGCCACCTGCCGGAGGCTTTGCGCTGTCGTTGCGCGGACGTCTCGGGAGGCTTGGAGCTCAGGCGAAGGATTGCACGCTGCACTCAGGAGGCATAGCAGGATGATCCGGCACTGAGCCCACTTTGCCCTCGTGACGGACGTCTGGAGGGTACCAGGCGCCTTGCTCATGATGCCGGCATGGCCAAGTTCAACGCCTTGCCGATCTCAGTGGCAACGCCCTTGGCAGTGACCTCATCCAGTCCGGCAGCGAGCACATAAGCCTTTCCGGCAGCTTCGACTTCAACCCGATACGCCACCTCGGCAAGTGCTCGCCGACCCGCCAGCCCCATCGTGACGCCGGTGGGAATGCCTTGATTCGCGTCGTAAACGATCTCGACGCCCCCAGCGAACTTGTTCCTGATGCGCAGGTCATGAATGTCGTCCTTACGCAAGAAGGTTCCGTCGGTCTCAATGCCTTCTGGATTCACGCGAAAACGGCGAGGTGCCGTGGGATTGCCACCCCGGTGGTCCTGCAGCAAGACCAGCCATGTCAGCAAAGCGAAGATCAAGCCCAGGACCCACAGGTAAGCCATTCCACTTCCCACGACGCCTGCGCCCAGGATGATCGAGAGCACGGCAGGAAACCAGAGAATGGGCGGCGCAGCGGGAACAACTGTCAACTGCAGCCAAGCGCCATCTTCCTGTTTGACATACTCGGCCGCATTCTTCGAGGAGGCGCGGAAACGCCGGTATGCAAAGAACAACAAAATTGCGGCGAACGCATATTTGACGGCAGCTTCTCCGAGGGATCTAGGACTGGCCAGCAGCAGAAACCAAAGGCCTGCAACACCATAGATGACTGCAATGACTCGATTCATAGTTCTCCCTTCCTTCGCAACCGAATAGAGATTCCGCACGAGGACGTCGAACGCGAAAATTACCTGAAAGATGTCATAAAGTCAGCATCTCGAATTCTCAAGGCACCGGCTCGTCCTCAATCTGAGCGAAGCTGCCGTTCGAGTGACGACGCTACAGACAGGCCGACCGGCAGCAGTTGGCCGGCAGCAGCCCGTCGTTGCCTGATGGATCCAACCCCTCCGCTGCTATAGTGCAGTCGGCTTCTGACGTTCAGTGCAGCCGTCTTCTGAAAACGACAGCGCGACACAGTAAATCAAGGCATTGCGGTTCTCGAAAATAGTTCTTGAAAGGCTATTCTCGACCCCTTAGCATTGCAATGAGTTTCGATAAGAAAGGATACCCATGCGACCGTCCGTTGTGCTCGACATGAAACGAAGTGCAGTGCGCGAAGCAGTAAGCCGTTTTCGCACGGCGAACCCGCGCGTCTTCGGATCGGTGCTGCATGGTACTGACCGCGATGGCAGCGACCTCGATCTACTGGTCGATGCGCTGCCGGGTGCCACGTTGTTGGACTTGGGCGATCTGCAAGACGACCTGGAATCCTTGCTTGGCGTTCCCGTCGATTTGCTGACGCCCGGCGATCTGCCGCCGAAGTTTCGGGCCAAGGTACTCGCGGAAGCGCAATCGGTATGAGCGAGAACCACCGACTGCCCGACTACCTCGATCACATCCAGCAGGCAGCAACCGATGCGTGCAGCTTCGTGGAAGGGCTGACCAAAGACGACTTCCTGGCCGACAAGCGCACCCAGCAGGCTGTCATCATGAGCCTGATCATCATCGGTGAGGCCGCTACGAAAGTGATGGAGGGCTACGCCGGCTTTATCCAGGCGCACCCCGATGTGCCGTGGCGCAGCATGCGCAACATGCGTAATCGCATGGCCCACGGCTATTTCGCCATCAATCTCGATGTGGTGTGGGAGACGGTACAAGAATGGCTGCCGGCGTTGCAGAAACAACTGCCTGCCGTGCGCCAGGACGCCGACGATGAAGCCCTTCACAGCGAAGTCAGCCGTGTCACGAGTGTCATCAAGGACATTGCGGACCAGACCAACCTGCTGGCGCTCAATGCAGCCATCGAAGCCGCTCGCGCCGGAGAAACCGGGCGCGGCTTTGCCGTGGTGGCCGACGAAGTGCGCAAACTTGCCGAGCGAACCGCCAGAGCGACACAGGAAATCGGACAAATGACGCAGAGTATACAAAACGAAACCCAACACGCGGTCGACGGCAACTCACCCCAAGGCTGTGGAAGCAACACTTCGCGGCCAATCCGCTTCGATCCGATCTCCACCCGCGCTCGAAGTAGGCAAGAACGCCGCTCGGTTACCGCTTACGTTGCTGCTGGCCACCCTGATTGCCTCCAAGAGACGGACCGCCGAAGTGGTCGAGATCGTGGCCACAGTCAAGCTGCTCCGCCGGTCGGAAAGAAGCTGGTAACATTTGTCACCTTTCCCAGAGTGACGCTCATGCGGCCGATCCGATGTCTTGCCTTCCTGGTCCTGTCGTTGGTCTTTGCTGGGTGTGGTGAGGGTGTCGATCGAGAACCCGCGGTCGCAATCTCCACATCCCCGCCCCCCGTTGTAAAGCCGCGAGTGGCGTTGGTCATGAAAACGCTGACCAATCCGTTCTTCGTTGAGATGGAGAAGGGTGCGCGCAAGGCGGAGATTGAGCTCGGCATTGAACTGATCGTCAAGACGGCAGCGCAGGAAACCTCATTCGAACAGCAGGTTTCGATCGTCGAAGATCTAGTTCAGAACAAGCGGGCCGATGCGCTCGTGATCGCCCCTGCGAATGCACACCATCTGATTCCTGCGGTGCGAAAGGCGCGTGATGCGGGTATTCCGGTGGTGATTATCGATGCCCGCCTGGATGCCACCCAACTCGCAGTGGCGGATCTCGCCGGCCTGCCCTTTATCAGCGTGGACAACGAGAAGGGGGCCTATCTCGCGGTCAAGGCGCTGAGCGCAGGGATTGAAGTGCCGACCACGGCAGCCATTCTCGAAGGCATTCGTAGTGCCGAGAATGCGCAGGCGCGCAAGCAAGGTGCGGAGCGTGCGTTTTCAGAGAACACGGCGATCCGAGTGGTTGCCAGTGAAACCGCCAACTGGAAGATCGATGAGGCCTATGAGGTAACCAGGAAAATGTTCGAGCTGCATCCGGGCATCGGCCTGCTGTTCGCCGCCAACGACATGATGGCACTGGGGGCCTTGCGATACTTGAGCGACAATGGGCTGAGCTCGGTCAAGGTGGCCGGTTTCGACGCCTTGCCCGAAATCCGGACCATGGTCGATCAGGGCAAGCTAGCGGTTACCGTCGACCAGCGCTCGGCGGAGCAAGGTTATCAAGGTGTTCTGTATGCGATTCGCCTGCTCAAGGGCGAAAAAGTGCCATCAGAAACGCTGATCGATGTGGCGCTGGTCAGCGCGCCGAAGTAGGCCCGGGATTGCGTTTGAACATCATGACGATCAAATTCGCCGCTCCCTTGGCGGAGTCGGCCCGTTGCTCATGGGTGGGGGGCGGATGCGGCTGAACCTCACCCAGCGCTTCATTGTCTACCTGATTGTGCTTAGCATCCTGCCACTGTTGGTGGTGGGCTTATCGGCGATACACCTGTCGAACCAGGCTCTGGAACATGAGACGCGCAGCAGTGCGATTCAACAGGCTCACGACAAGGCTGCCCTGCTCAACGGGCAGATGGCGCAGATCGAAGCATTGATCGCTAACATCAGCGGGGTTGAGCAGATTGTCGAGGCGGTCTCGGCTGAGCCGCCCGATGGCGATGTGTTCACGCGCCTGGCCACCCAGGCGCAGATCGGCTACGTGCTCAACAATTACATCAACCTGGACGGCCTTGTCTCCATCGACATTTTTACCTTGGGGGGTAGTCACTACCACGTCGGCGACACCCTGGTTTCAAATAACCTGGATGTAACGGTGCGCGAACAGTTGATCGCAGAGACCCTGGCCGCTCCCAGCCGGATACATTGGGCAGGTGTGCAGGCCAACCTCAATCGTGACTCCGCCCACCGCCAGGTGGTAACGGTAGCCCGAGTGATTCGCCGTTTCGATCTGGCGACTTCGCGCGAGGTCCCGGTCGCCTTGCTGCTGATCAACTACGACCCACACCAGATTCGCCGCGAGTTCAGCAAAGCAGGCGTTAGCGAAGATCGCCTGCTGATCGTGTTGGACGGGCGTGATCGCCTCGTATATCACCCCGATCCAGCACGCCTCGGCTCGCACGCAGAACCAGCGTTGATTGCCCAGCTGGCCGAAGCACACAGCGCGACGGTAACGATCAATGCTGCAAGTGGAGTACTCATTAGTCAAGTCGCCCTGCACGCTCCCGGCTGGCGACTTGCGATCTTGGTTCCGGAAGAAACGCGGTATCGCTCAGCGCAGGCCATTGGACGGACCACCACCGTGGCGATGCTGGTGTCGCTCCTTATCGTGGGCGTGGGGGCGGTCTTGTTCGCGCGCCGGGTGGTGCAACCGATTCGTGATGTTGCCAGACGCTTCGGGCAACTACGCGACCTGCCCGATGCCGAATTGCTGCCGCTGGCGCCGCGCGGCGATGACGAGATCGGCAATCTCTCGCGCGGGTTCAATGCCTTTCTGGATGGTTTGAATGTCCGGCGTCAATCCGACGCAAAGCTCCAACTCGCAGCAAGCGTATTCAGCCACGCCCGTGAAGGTATCGTTATCACCGATGCCGATGGCCACATTATCGAGGTCAACGACGCCTTCACCCGTATCACCGGCTATCCCCGAAACGAGGTACTCGGCCGCAACCCCCGCATCCTCAGCTCCGGGCGCCATGATCGAGCTTTCTATGACGAGATGTGGCGTGATCTGCGCACCCGAGGGTACTGGGAGGGGGAGGTCTGGAATATGCGCAAGTCCGGACAGGAGTACGCCCAGTCACTCGCAATCGCGGCCGTGCGCGGGAGCGATCAGCAGACCTCCCACTATGTGGCGCTGTTCTCGGACATCACGCGGCAAAAGGACAATGAGCAGCAGCTCAGGCATATCGCGCACTTCGATCCGCTCACCGGCCTTCCCAACCGGGTGCTGCTGGCCGATCGCCTCGAGCAGGCCATCGTACGGGTAAGGCGCAGCGGCCTGCCGCTGGCACTGGCTTATATCGATCTGGATGGGTTCAAGTCAGTAAATGATGTACATGGCCATGACGTCGGCGATCAACTGTTGGTGACCCTTGCCGCGCGCATGAAGGATTGCCTGCGCGAGGGCGATACCGTCGCCCGCCTGGGTGGCGACGAGTTCGTCGCCGTACTTGCCGATCTGAGCAATCAGAGTACAGCGAAGGATCTGATCGATCGATTGCTGTCCGTCATCGCCCAACCGGTAAAGGTGGATGGCGTGGTCGTTCAGGTTTCCGGCAGCATCGGGATTTCCCACTACCCGCAAAGTGATGATGTCGATCCCGATCAGTTGCTGCGCCAGGCGGACCAAGCGATGTACCAGGCCAAGGTCGCGGGCAAGAACCGTTACCATATTTTTGACACCGCACAGGATGCAAGTCTGCGCGGTCAGCACGAGCACCTGGAGAGCATCCGGGAGGGATTAATCAAGAACGAGTTCGTGCTTCACTACCAGCCCAAGGTCAACATGCGCAGCGGCGAGGTGATCGGAGCCGAGGCCCTGATCCGGTGGCAACACCCGGATCAGGGCCTGCTTGCACCCGTGGAGTTTCTGCCGCCGATCGCACAACATCCGCTGGAAGTGGAACTGGGACGCTGGGTGATCGACACTGCGCTGACCCAGATCGCGGCATGGCAGGACGCGGGAGTCGATTTACCGGTTAGCGTGAACATCTCCGGCTTTCATCTGCAGCAGGCCGGTTTTCTGGATGAACTGCGAGCCCTGCTGGCAGCGCACCCGAACGTGCCGCGCGGCTATCTTGAGCTAGAAGTGCTGGAGAGTAGCGCTCTCGAAGACATCGCCCTGGTCTCCGCGGTTATCGATGCATCCGCGACGCTCGGAGTCAGTTTTGCGCTCGATGATTTTGGCACCGGTTATTCGTCGCTCACCTATCTCAAGCGCCTGCCGGCGCAAGTGCTCAAGATCGATCAGAGCTTCGTTCGCGACATGCTGCAGGACTCGGACGACCTCGCTATTCTAGAAGGAATACTGGGGCTGGCCACCGCCTTTCGGCGCAGGGCGATTGCCGAGGGGGTGGAGACGGTGGCGCACGGCGAAACCCTGCTGCGGCTCGGCTGCGATCTGGGCCAGGGCTATGGCATCGCCCGACCGATGGCGGCGGCCGATCTGCCTGCGTGGCGCCAGCGTTGGCGCCCCGACCCACGATGGGCGCATGCACACTGCCTCGACCGCGAGCTGATGCCGGTGCTGATTGCCGGTGTCGAGCATCGAGGCTGGATTGTTGCCCTGGGGGAACACCTCGATGGCAGGCGCGACGCGCCGCCGCCACTCGATCATCATCAATGCCGATTCGGCCAGTGGCTCGACAAGACCATCCATCAGCCGCGCCACGCCGCAACCTTCGCCACCATTGAAACCTTACATCTCCGGGTACACGCGCTGGCCGCCGACTTGCTCAAGCGGCGTTCGCAGGGTCACGATGTCGAAGCTTTGGCCGGTATGGCGGAACTTCACGCACTCTGGGACGCGCTGCTGGTCCACCTCGAATACCTGTTGAAGGACGATCCGCGCAGCCTGGCGCCGTCGTCTGGAGGCGGATCAAACTGTCGATAGAGAATCCCCCCTGAATCGCCCCGGGTTTGGTGGAGTCGGCACCGGTCGTAGCTTCCGGACACTTAAAGACCGTCAATCTCCGTGCGGTTCCGCCCCCGCTGCTTGGCTTGATACAGCGCCGCATCGGCTGCGGCCAGTAACAGGAATAGCTGTCATTTTCAGAAGACGACTGCACCAGACAACGCGGTTTGAAGGCTGTTGTGCAGTCGTCTATTGAACGAACAGTATCAGGAGTCCGCTGCACGAATGATGACCTCAAGCCGGTTCTGGTCGCGCTGGCGACCGATCAGCCCCTGGATGTGCGATACCGCGACCACGATCTTTCCGGCGATTGGGCGGGCTACCGCGAATGCCACATCAAGCCCGACCTGCTGCTGATCTACCGCAAGTCCGACGCCGACACCCTGCGACTGGCGCGGCTTGGCTCCCATAGCGAGCTGTTCGGCTGATGCCAGTCGCCTTGTCCGCCAAACGATCATTAGGCGGCCAAACCGGACGCCTGTCCGAAAACATCTTGCGCAACGGGATGACGGACAATAAGATAGGCGGACGGTATAACGGACAAATGGGCGGAAATGGCACTCATCGGCTATGCGCGGGTATCGACGGCGGAACAGGACACCGCCTTGCAGACGGATGCGCTGCGCAATGCAGGCTGCGAACGGGTTTTCGAGGACACGGCATCCGGGGCCAAGGCAGACCGGCCCGGCTTGGCCGATGCGCTGGCTTATCTGCGCGATGGCGATGTGCTGGTCGTCTGGCGGCTGGATCGGCTTGGCCGCTCCCTGCCGCACCTGATTGAGACGGTCGGCAAGCTGGAAGCACGGGGCGTCGGCTTCCGCTCGTTGACTGAAAACATCGACACCACCACGCCGGGCGGACGGCTCATCTTCCATGTGTTCGGTGCGCTGGGCCAGTTCGAGCGCGACCTGATCCGCGAGCGCACCAAGGCCGGGTTGACCGCTGCCGCCGCACGCGGGCGCAAAGGCGGACGCAAGCCGGTTGTCACTGCCGACAAGTTGCAACGAGCGCGGGAGCTTGTCGCCAACGGCTTGAATGTCCGCGAGGCCGCCGCACGCCTCAAGGTAGGAAAAACCGCTCTCTACGCTGCCTTGCAGGCGGCCAGTTCTGGCAGTGCAGCCGACTCCTGATATTTCGTGCAGTCGCCTTCTGAAAACGACAACCTTTTTCAGCTATTTCCCACCCTTTTCAGGTCAATAAGGTCTCTTTGAGGCTTTTGACCTGGGGTGTCAGTGTACCTTGATCTATTGACTCAAAACTAGCGATGGGGATAAGAACGGGGCTGTTTTGTGACAGACGCCCCGTCATGAGGTCGTAGCCAGATGTACCGCTACGAGTTGATTTGAAAGGGGTTATCGCGATTCCCGACTCTGAGCGTCGGGAATCGCGGGCTCAGGCGCGAGAGAGTGAAGGATCCGCGCCTTTGCCCAGCTTGTTGGTCAGGGGGGAGGAACGAGGGCGGAGACGTGCTGGCGTCGCTTCCGTTGCCATCGGCGGTGAGGCAGATTGTGCCTCTGTCGTCTCAGTCTCCGGGTAGAACTCCTCCAGCAACAGCGGCACCTCTTCATCCACCTCCTCGAACTGGCCGTTGCGCAGTAGCGCCCGTGCCACCGCTTCCATCTCGCTGATCGTCATCCCTGCCTCCTCGTCCTGCATCGCTTCCTGCCGTGCTTGACCGACCGCCTCGGTCAGCGTCAGCTCGTCGCGCAGGGTCAGGTCCACGTAGTAGACCGGGGTGCGGTAGGACTGGGTGGTGCTCTTGGCCCGCAGCCGCAACGTCAGCGGCAGATAGCGGGTCAGGCCGCCACTCACCGCCTCCAGGTACTTGAGCCGCGCCGCCAGAGTGCGCACCGAGTTGTAGCCGGTGGTGCGAAAGATAAAGCTGCCGAGTTCGTCCCCCTGTCCCTCCACAAACAGGTTCAGTCGCCCATACAGCTTGCAGCCCTGTTGCTGACCGTAGGGGCAGCGTTCCGGGCCGGGACAACCGACCTCTTCCATCCCCTGTGCGCCGACGCGTCTCGCCACCTCCCCATTGCCGACACACAGTGGCCGTCCGGTCTGCCGGTCGAAGGCGCTGTATTCGGCCCGCAGGTTCAGGTCGCTGTCGTTGAACAGCACTCGCACCGGAATGGCGCGGATCTTGGTCTGCTCCTGTCCTTGGCCACTCTTTTGCGATGAGTAGTGTTGGTGCAGGGGATGGAGCAACCATCCCCCTTTTTGTTGTATCTGGGTGGTGAGGGTGAAGCTGTCGTCCTTCTCCGGTACCCACTTATCCTGTTTTTGCACCAGCTTGCCGATGCAGATCCGCCCGATCACGGGCGGGGTTATCGCCAGTCCTTTGATCATGGTGTTTGCCTCAAGGGTTGAATGGTGAAACGGCGCACGCCGGGCACCGGTTTGACGTAACGGGTGAGCAGGTCGGGATGATCTTGCCCGAGCTTATCCAGATCCGGCGCCAGCCGGTCTTTGCTGCGCTTCCAGGTGATCTTGCCATCGGCAAACAGCCCGGCTGTCGCTTCACCCAAGGTCGCTTGCAGCCGCTGTTTGAGTTGTGACTCTTGTTGCTCGACAGCTTCCTTTTGCTGACGCAAGCGCAGTAGCTCCCCAAACAGCTGGTTGAACTCGGGAGAATCGGAGAGATCCACAGTCTGGCCATCGTCACGCGGAAACAGCCAGCTCAGGGCATTGGCGGCATCACTGGAGCCGTCAGGCTCAGGCTGCTGGTCTTGTTGCACCATCTGCCAGAACTGCGCTTCCCGCTCGGTGAGATCCTGGATCTTCTCCTCATCGCGCTCGATGCGGTAAATCCGAAAATCCTGGCCGCCGATCAGCACTGCTACCTCAGCCCAGGCATGGCCAGTGACGGCTAGTTGATGGAGTACCTGACACTGGTAAGCAACCGGCACACCTTCCTCCCACTGGGGGGCGCTGTGATAGCTGGCGGTCTTGATCTCCAGAATGCCCGGCCCATCGGGATGGCCGACCACCTCCCGATCGAGGTTGGCGAGCATGAAGGGTTGCTCGGGATGTTGCAGTACTGCATTGACTCGGCGTACACGAAAGCCGGTGCGTTTGGCATAGACCTGCGCCAGCACAGGTTCCAGCTCAATGCCCCACAGCACAGCTTCCTTATGGGAGATATCCTCCGGCTCCTTGCGGCCGGTCTTCTCCAGCCACAGGCTGAGCGGGCATTTGTAGGGGGATAGTCCCACTGCCACGGCGGCATCGGAGGAGCCAATGCCAAGTTTGCGGATAGCGAGCCACTGCTCGCGGGTTAATTGGGTAGTGGAGGCCAGCCGTAAGGCTTGGCCATATTTTGCTTTCATGACGACTCCTTGTTGACGGCATAAATGGCGACGCCCGGATTGGCTTGCGCCAGTCCGGGTGAGGTCGTTATGCGGTTTGAATGGGGAAGCGGAATTACTGCAGCAGAGTGAGTGCCTGATTCAGGGCTTGGGATTTGAGTTGGGCACCCTGACCGAACCAAGCGGAATCGAGCCGGTGATCCTGGCTGCGAGCACGGCGGTGGTGATCCACGTATTCGGTGACCGCATTGACCAGCCCCCAGGCGGTATTGCGGGAGCTCGTAAGTTCTGAGCCCATGCCTACGCCCTGATAGAGCTCATGCAGCCGTTGTACCGGCTTGGTGAGAATGATGTTCTCCTCATCGAGCGGTTGCGCCAACAGATCGCTGAAAAAGCGCAGCGCCTCTTCGGGGGCGACGGGCCGCTGTGCCAGCGCCTTGGTCTGTGCCTTGAACTCATCCCAATGAGACAGCCCCAGCCCGAGCGACTCTTTGACTGTCGCCGCATCGAACTGAGTGGAGTGGGGCACCTTGATGGCGCTGGTAGCGCCGCGCAGCGCCATCTGCAGGGTGTTGTTGCAGACTACTCGCAGCGAGGTGAACTGTGCCGTGGTGCAGAGTGTGCCGTCGCAGCTGGTCGCCAACAGCAGATAGGACTTTACCAAGTCATTGCCTTTGAGTTTTAGATCCTGCCCGGTCTTAGCCAGTGCCCACAGCTTGCGGCCGCCTTTGAGTGAGCCTGCGGTCTCCAGCTCAAAGCCACCGGCTTCCACCAGATCTTGATAGAAGTGCAGCACCTCGTGAGGCTGTACCACGTTGTAGCGGCTTGAGACCACCGACAGGGGGGCGAGGGTATCGGAGCGATACAGCACCTTGCTGTCGCTGTAGGGGCGGATATGCAGTGCATCGGAGGCGACGTTAAACATCACGTCGCTCTGCTCGATGGTCCAATCCATCCCGGCTGCCTGTAGCCAGATATCGAGGGATTGTTGCGGGGGCAAGATATTACCAAGGCCGTGCCAAGGTGTTTGGCCGGTGTAGGCCATCGTATCGATCAGGTGAGCCATGAGAAATCTCCAATGAAAAAGGGACTGTACAGAGCAGTCCCTTGGGTAGGTTCATGGAGATAACATATACCTGTAAATTAATGTAATAAGACGCATTCATCTTTAGGGGGTAAGTACATTCAGGACGGAGCTGGATCAGAAAGTGAAGTTCAGGGGGGTAATGATGAACAAAAGCGGGGTATGGGGAGGGGTATAGAGCTAAAAAGCACAAATGGTTAGCTTCTGAGTTAAGCTAACCCTTTGTTTTATCTGGTGCCGGTAATAGGAGTCGAACCTACGACCTTCGCATTACGAATGCGCTGCTCTACCAACTGAGCTATACCGGCGGCTTGATGTTCAGAGTCGTGAAAAAAGCCGGACAAGTCAATTGAGCCAACTCGATTTTATGAGTTGGCTCATGATGTTAAGGCATATCAGAGGTCAATGAACTCCGGGATGTGAGCACGGCCGCGGCTCTCGAGAAAATCGAGCAGTGCGCGGGGGGAGCGGGCCAGGATCCGCTCATGTGGGAAGTTGGCTTCGGTGACCAGCCGATGGCAGTGATCAAAGTCGCCGAGGCTGAATGCCACGTGGGAGTCGGAGCCGAAAGTGAGGTAGGCACCCAGATCGCGCGCCGCCTCGACGATGGCGCGGCAGTTGCTTTCACTGCCTGCACGGGAGTGACTGAACGAGGAGTTGTTGACCTCCAGCGCCACTCGATACTCTGCCGCTGCCTTGACCACCGCCTGGATATCGATGGGGAAGGCGGGATTACCGGGGTGGCTTATCATGTCGACCCGACCACTTCGAATGGCGTTGATCATGGCCTGGGTATGGGTCGCCTGATCGCAGGGGGGAAACACCGGTTCGTGAAAGCCCGCCATGATCATGTCGAGCCGCGATTCGTAGCGCTCGGGGAAGTCTATTTCACCGTCGATGTTCTTGATGTTGGCTTCGATGCCGCGCAGGATGCCGACCCCGTCCACGACCCTGGGCAACACGTGCAGATTGACGAAATGCCAGTAATGCGGGGCATCAGCCATGTCCGGGCCATGGTCCGTGGTGGCGAACAGCTTGATCCCCTTGGCTTTGGCGATGGGCAGGTAATCGTGAATGGTGCTGTAGGCGTGGGTGCTGGCGACGGTGTGCGTGTGGGTATCGACCGTATACTTCATCTTCTCTCCCCTCTGGCATGAGGCGACAGCATAGCAAGATTGGCGAAGCCGGGCCATGTGGCTGGTTGCCATACTTTGTCACAATTTGGGTCTGTGCTGACAAAGTCTGATGACGTTTCACTGCGAAGATGGCGACATCGATGCAAGCCTGAACACCCATCGATGGGTCGACACTGGATGGTCAGACCCGTTTTCCCCGCCGTCGCCCCTGCGACGGTTTTTTTTTGGTTCTCTGTCGGCGCATCGGGTGACGGCAGGCCAAAAAAATGCCCAACTAGCATGACGCAGGTTGGGCGAGACTTAATGTTTAATTGCAGTGGCATAGATATAGAGTGCCGTCTCGCCGCGAAGTTCCCGCCATCTTCCCTCTTTTTTGATTAAAAACATTTAGCCAACACTTGTTCACATTCTCTTGACATGGGTGGGCGTGAAACGTACTTTTTAAACATTCGTTTAAGTGAGGTGTCCAGTGAGTAAAATCGATACCAAGAACCGTATTCTCGACGCCGCCGAGGTGCTGTTTGCCGAGCGGGGGTTCGCCGATACCTCGTTGCGTCTGATCACCAGCGAGGCCGATGTGAACCTGGCTTCGGTCAATTATCACTTCGGCTCCAAGAAGGAGCTTATCCAGGCGGTGCTCGACCGTTATCTGAGCCTCTTCATGCCGGCACTGGACGGGCGGTTGCAGACGTTGATGGCGCAGGATCAGCTGACCCTGTTACAGGTGTTCGAGAGCTTTGTCGAACCCCTGATGAAACTGTCGGCCGTCAGGGCGAATGGCCCGGCGCTCTTCATGCAGTTGCTGGGGCGCGGCTATATCGACAGTCAGGGCCACCTGCGCCGCTTTATTACCACCCATTATGGGGCGACCCTGCACGGGATCACCCAGGCCATCTCCAAGGCCAATCCGGATTTGTCGCCAGCGGATCTCTTCTGGCGCCTGCACTTCACCCTGGGCACCGTCGTCTTCACCATGGCCTCTGCGGATGCCCTGCGTGACATCGCCCAGGCCGATTTTGGCCAGCAGCTCGATGTGGAAGGGCTGGTGCGCAACGTCATTCCTTATCTGGCGTCCGGTGTCGGGGCGCCCGTGGAGTCGACCAGGCTCTCCCTGGCGGTGTAACACCTAACAATAATCAACGGAAACAGTGAAATAGAAGGAACTTCGGTATGATCACATTGCTTGTCCTGCTGGTGCTGGCGATAGCCGTGGTGCTCGGTGTCCCCGCCATCCGTAAAAAGGTGGTGACCCGCCCCGTGTTCGGCATCTTCAAGAAGATATTGCCGCCCCTGTCGGCCACCGAGCGGGAGGCCATGGAGGCCGGCTCCGTCTGGTGGGACGGGGAGCTGTTTCGCGGCAACCCGGACTGGAAGAAACTGCACGGCTACGGCAAGGCCGAGCTGAGCGCAGAAGAGCAGGCCTTTATCGACAACCAGGTCGAAACCCTGCTCGCCATGGTGGACGACTTCAAGATCGTCAACGAGACCAAGGACCTGCCGGAGCCGGTGTGGGACTATCTGAAGAAAGAAGGCTTCTTCTCCCTGATCATCCCGAAATCCTACGGCGGCCGCGAGTTCTCGGCGATTGCCAACTCCACCATCGTCACCCGTATCGCCACCAAGAGCCTGAGCGTCGCGGTCACCGTCATGGTGCCCAACTCCCTCGGCCCGGGCGAGCTGCTGATGCATTACGGCACCCAGGCCCAGAAAGATTTCTGGCTGCCGGGGCTGGCCAACGGCAAGGAGGTACCCTGCTTCGCTCTGACCGGGCCGGAAGCGGGCTCCGATGCGGGCGCCATCCCGGACAAGGGGATCGTCTGCAAGGGGATGCACAAGGGGGAAGAGGTGCTGGGCATTCGCCTGAACTGGAACAAGCGCTACATCACCCTGGCGCCGCGCGCCACCGTGCTGGGGCTGGCGTTCAAGCTCTATGACCCGGAAAAACTGCTGGGTGACAAGGAAGAGATCGGCATCACCTGTGCGCTGATCCCGACCAGTCACCCTGGCGTGCGCGTCGGCGATCGCCACTACCCCATGGGGTTGGCGTTCCTGAACGGCCCGACCTTCGGCAAGGATGTGTTCATTCCGCTCGACTGGATCATCGGTGGCCCGGATTACGCCGGCCGCGGCTGGCGCATGCTGGTGGAGTGCCTCTCCGCCGGTCGCGGCATCTCGCTGCCAGCCCTTGGCACCGCCTGCGGTCACATGGCGAGCCGCACCGTGGGCGCCTACTCCTACGTGCGCAAGCAGTTCGGCATGTCCATCGGCAAGTTTGAAGGGGTGCAGGAAGCGCTGGCCCGTATCGGCGGACTCACCTATCAGCTGGAAGGGGCTCGTCGCATGACTGCAGGTTCCCTGGATTTGGGTCAGGCACCGGCCATCGTCACCGCGATTTCCAAGTACCACATGACCGAGATGGCCCGCCAGGTGATGGATGACTCCATGGACATCCACGCCGGTCGTGCCATCCAGCTGGGCCCGAAAAACTACACCGGCTACGCCTACATGGGCATTCCGGTGGCCATCACGGTGGAAGGGGCCAACATCCTGACCCGCAACCTGATGATCTTCGGGCAAGGGGCCACCCGCTGCCATCCGTATGTGTTTGCCGAGCTGGAAGCGGCGGCCGACACCGATGTGGAGCGCGGTCTCGAGAAGTTTGACGCCCTGTTGATGAAACACATCGCCTTCGGTACCGGCAACTTCTTCGGTGCCCTGTTCCAGGGGCTGACCCTGGGCCAGTTCAACAGCGCCCCGGTGGCTGGCGAAACCGCCCGCTACTACAAGCAGCTCTCTCGCATGAGCAAGGGGCTTGCCCTGTGCGCCGACGTCTCCATGCTGATGCTGGGCGGGGATCTCAAGCGCAAGGAGATGATCTCCGCCCGTCTGGGTGACGTGCTGAGTCACCTCTACCTGGCCTCCGCCACCCTCAAGCATTACGAGGATCAGGGCCGCATGGTCTCTGACCTGCCGTTCGTCCAGTACGCGGTGGAGCGCAACCTCTACCTGATTGGCAAGGCGTTCGAGGGCTTCTTCCAGAACTTCCCGAACAAGGTGGTGGGTGCCGTACTCAAGCGGGTGGTGTTCCCGTTCGGCGTCGGTTACAAGATGCCGGCGGACGATCGCTGCCATGCCATCTGTCTGGCCATGATGACGCCGGGCGAGTTCCGGGATCGTCTGACCGCGCTCTGTTATGTGGGCAAGGACGAGGCGGATCCGGTGGGGCTGATGGAGCGTGCCTTCCAGGCCATGGTCTTGGTGCAGCCCATCGAGAAGAAGCTGGTGCAGGCCCAGAAAGAGGGCAGACTGCCCCGCAAGCTGGCGCTGCCTGAGCTGGTGGCTGCCGCCCTGTCCCAGTCCATCCTCGGCAAGGAGGAGGCGGACAAGCTGCTGGCCGCCGATGCCCTGCGCTACGAGGCTATCCAGGTGGACAACTTCGCTCCTGGCGAGCTGGAAGGTTTGTCTCAACCGAACCCGGTCGAGCATGCAGCCTGACCCCGAGCATAAACCGACAACCGGCCCTAGTGGCCGGTTTTTTGTTGTTTAACCAGCCATTTACAAGGTCGATTAATTCCAGTTTAATGCAATGGCCCCCACCCTTGGGGCAGGAAGCAAGGCCATCGGAATGGCCGATAACAACAACTCAGGAAGAGTGAATGAACCTCGCCAAAACGGCGATCGAACGCCCCATCTGGGTGGCGGTCTCGGTTGTGCTGATTTTTTTGCTGGGCCTGCTCAGCATCCGGGGACTGCCCGTCCAGCTGTTTCCCGACATAGACCGTCCTCACCTCAACATCACGGTGGACTGGCGCTCGGCCTCGCCCCAGGAGATGGAGTCGGAGATAACCGATCCCATCGAGCAAGAGATGCAGGGGGTACAGGGGCTCAAGAGCCTCAGCAGCAACAGCTACCCCGGCTTCACCGAAATCGACATGGAGTTTGCCCTCGGCACCGACATGCAGCGGGCCCAGCTTGACGTCATCTCCCGCCTGAACCGGGTCTCGGGGCTGCCGGACAACATCGGTGGCCCTTACGTCAACAACTACAGCAGCAACGACACCCTGACCTTCTTCTTCATCCAGCAACTGCCCGGCGCCAAGGGGGAGATAGACGATCACCAGGCGCTGATCGAGGCGAGGGTCAAGCCCGAGCTGGAGCGGATCCCCGGGGTGTCCACGGTCGACATCGAGGGGATCAACGAGCGCCAGATCCAGATCCGCTTCGACCCTTACCGCGCCGCCGAGCTGGGGGTGGAGATCCCGGTGCTCGCCAGCCGGGCAACGACGGGCTGGGATGTGTCGGCCGGGACCCTCGACATCGGACGCTGGGAGTACAAGCTGCGCTTTGCCGGTCGCTATGACGTGGCGGCCCTGGGGGACAAGGTGGTGGACTGGCGTGACGGCCTGCCCATCTATCTGCGGGACGTGGCCGAGATCAGAGTGGCCCGGGAGGAGAACCCGGTGCTGCGCATCCAGAACGGCAACACCGCCATCGCGGCGCAGATCTTCAAGGAAAGCGGCGCCAATGCCCTGGCGGCGCTCGAGGGGATCAAGGCCAAGGTCGGGGAGCTCAACCGGGAGGTGCTGGAGCCGGTCGGCCTGCACATGGAGCAGTCGTTTGACGCTTCCCTCTACATCAACCGAGCGGTGAGCATGGTGACCGCCAACCTGGGGCTCGGGGTGCTGCTCTCCTGCGCCATCCTCTGGGTCTTTCTGCGCCAGCTCAAGGCGACCCTGATGATCGCGATCGCCATCCCCATCAGCATCATGCTCACCTTCTGCCTGCTCAAGGTGATGGGGCGGACCCTCAATATCATCTCCCTGGCGGGCATTGCGTTTGCGGTCGGCATGGTGCTCGACGCCGCCATCGTGGTGCTTGAGAGCATCTACCGGCGCCATGAGCGGGGTGACATCAGCAAGGGAGAGGCGGCGCTGGAGGGCACCCGCCGGGTGTGGACCGCTCTGGTGGCGTCCACCCTGACCACGGTCGCCATCTTCCTGCCGGTGCTCCTGCTCAACGACGTGGAAGGGCAGTTGTTTGCCGATCTTGCGCTCACCATCGCCTGCGCGGTGACCGTCTCCATGGTGGTGGCGGTCACGGTGTTGCCTGCGGTGGCGGCGCGCTGGATGGGGCACGAGCGGCTGATTGATCCCTTTGAGCGCCTGTGGTGCCGCGTCACCCGCCATGTGATCCGCTGGACTGCCACCGCCCCCAGGCGCTGGGCCATTATCGTCCTGATGATGACGGGGCCTGTGCTGGTGAGCTGGTTGATGTTGCCCAAGATGAACTACCTGCCGGATGTGAAGCGGGACGCCATCGACGTCTGGATGAGTTTCACCCCCGGGGTCAATCTCAAGGCCCAGCGGGAGGAGGTGATCGATACCCTGATTGCCCGCCTCGACCCCTATATGAAAGGGGAGAAGGAGCCTGTCCTCAAGAACTACTACATCCTGCGCTACCCGGGCGGTGCCCAGATCGGGGTGCGACCAAAGGAGGATAACCAGATCAAGGTGCTGGAGCAGCTCTTGATGAAGCAATTGCTGGTGGGCATTCCCGACACCCGGGTATTTGGCGGTCAGGGGTCCTTGTTTGGCGGTTTTGACAGTGAAAACAGCATCTCCCTGCTGATCCAGGGGGGTGGGCTACCCGAACTCTATCAGGCGGCCAGGGAGAGCATGACCATAGTGCAGCGGGACTTGCCCGGCGCCCAGGTCAGGCCAGAGCCCGGACTCGATTTCACCGCTCCCGAGCTTCGGCTGGTGCCCCAGGACAGGCGCCTGGCCGAGGTGGGCTGGGATCGCTCCCCCATGCCCGCCATCATCCAGACCTTTGGCGATGGTCTGCGGGTCGGCGAATATTTCGACGGGGATGAGCGGCTCGACATCCTGCTGATGGGGCAGGCCTCCGCCAACCCGGACGAGCTCAAGGCGGTGCCGCTTGCTACCCCGTCCGGGCGCATCGTTCCCCTTGGGGAACTGCTGCGGGTGGAGCCGCAACTCGGGCCTGAGAGCATCTTCCGATCCGATGGGCGGCGCAGCATCAGCCTGCAGATATCGCCCCCGGCGGGGATGAGCATGGAGCAGGTGCTCGACACCCTGCAGCACAAGAGCTTTGCCGCCATCCGGCCGTTGCTGCCGGCCGGGGGGGAGCTGCGGGTCGCCGGCAATGCCGACAGCCTGCAGCAGGCGCTCGGCAACCTCGGCAGCATCTTCCTGTTCGCCGTGATGATACTGCTCATTCTGCTGTGGGGGGTCTTCGCCTCCCTCAAGGATGCCGTGCTGGTGCTGCTCACCTTGCCGCTCGCCACCGTAGGCGGCGTGCTGGCGCTGCACCTGAGCGGTCTGGTGGCGCCGCTGCCGATGGACTTGCTCACCATCATCGGCTTCGTCATCCTGCTCGGGTTGGTGGTCAACAACGCCATTCTGCTGGTGCACCAGACCAGGATGGCCGAGCGGGAGGGGATGAGCCGACAGTCGGCAGTCACCGATGCTCTGCAAAGCCGGATGCGTCCCATCGCCATGACCAGCCTCACCAGCATCTTCGGCATGCTGCCCCTGATGCTGAGTCCGAGCGAGGGGAGCGAAATCTACCGGGGGCTGGCCACCGTCATCGTCGGCGGCATGAGTTGCAGCACCCTCTTCACCCTGATCCTGTTGCCCGCCTTCCTGCGGTTGGGGGAGCAGACCGACATACCGCACGCCCTTCGGCAGCGTGCCTGAGCAAGGAGCTCATCGATGACACAAGGTTTCACAAGGGTAGTGGTGGGGGCTCTGCTGCTGGCTGGCGGGCTGCCTGCGCTTGCACAAAGCAAGATGGTGACGCTGGCGGAGGTGGCCCAGGGAGAGGCGGGGGCCAGCATCTGGGTTAGCGGAACGGTGGCAAGCCGCCAGCAGGCGGCGCTCAGCGCCGAAGTGAGCGGTCGGGTGGAGTGGATAGCCGAGTTTGGCAGCCGGGTGAAGACGGGGGACGAGTTGCTGCGCCTGGACAGCGCGACCCTGCGCCTCTCGCTGGAGCAGGCGAGGGCGGAACAAGCCAGAGAGGGGAGCAATCTGCGTTACGCTCGCGCCGAGTTCCAGCGCCTGGATCGTTTGCACCAGCAAAAGAGTGCCTCCCAGAGCCAGTATGACAAGGCGCGCTATGACGTGGAGCAGGCTGAGCTGGCCGAGCAGCTGGCGCGGGTGCAGGTGCGCCAGATTGAGGAGCAGCTGCGCAGAAGCCGCATCTTTGCCCCGTTTGACGGAGTGGTGAATGAACACTTCATCCAGCCGGGGGAGCATGTGGATGCGGGCGAACAGGCGCTTGAGCTGGTCAATCCGGACCAGCCGGACATCCGGTTGCGTGCGCCCATCGCCTGGGCCCGGCAACTGGCTACCCAGACCCGGTTGCGGGTGGAAGGGGAGCAGCTCAGCAGCCACGCCATCTATTACCAGCGGGCGGCGAGCGCCGATCCCAAGTCCCGGCTCATCGAGCTGCGCCTCAAGCCGGAAGCGGGCACGTTCATCATCGGCTCGCCAGTGCGGGTGGCGCTGCCGATGGGAGAGCAGCACACCATGCTGCTGCCTCGGGATGCCCTGGTGCTCGGCACCGAGGGGAGCGTGGTCTATCAGGTGGAGCAGCGCGGCGAGGCGCTCACGGTGAACCGGGTGCCGGTCACCGTGCTCTTTGGGGACAGCCGGGAGGTGGCGGTGAGTGGCGCCCTCAAGCAGGGAGACAAGGTGGTGGTGCGCGGCGCCGGCAGCCTGCAGGATGGGGACAAGGTGGAGCTGTTTCGCGGTTGAACCCGGGCAGATCCCATAAAAAAAACGGCTCCCGCGGGAGCCGTTTTTGTTGCAGGGAGGAGGGGCGATTACTCGACCATCATTACCTTGCAGGTGTTGGTGCTGCCGACGGTTTCCATCTTGTCGCCGTGGGTGAGCAATACCATGTCGCCGCTTTGCAGCAGACCCTTGGCCTTGAGCACGTCCAGCGCGTCGCGGCACACCTCGTAGACCGGCTTGGTCTCGTCGCCATCAAACAGCACGGGGGTGACGCCGCGGTAGAGGTTGGCCCAGGCCAGGGTCTTGTTGTGAGGAGACATGGCGAAGATGGGCAGGCCGGAGCTGATGCGGGACATCAGCAGCGGGGTGGTGCCCGACTCGGTCAGCGCCACGATCGCCTTGACCCCTTCCAGGTGGTTGGCCGCATACATGGTGGACATGGCCACCGCCTCTTCCACCGAGGTGAAGGTGTAGCTCATGCGGTGGTTGGAGACGTTCAGGCTCGGGTGCTTCTCGGCGCCCACACAGACGCTGGCCATGGAGGTCACGGTCTCGATGGGGAACTGGCCGGCGGCGGTCTCGGCGGAGAGCATCACCGCATCGGTACCGTCCAGCACGGCGTTGGCCACGTCCATGACTTCGGCACGGGTCGGGAGCGGTGCGTTGATCATGGACTCCATCATCTGGGTCGCGGTGATGACCACGCGATTCAGGCGGCGGGAGTGGCGAATGAGCTTCTTCTGCACACCCACCAGTTCGGGGTCGCCGATTTCGACACCCAGGTCACCACGGGCCACCATGACGGCATCGGAGCCAAGGATGATGTCTTCCATCGCCTCGTCGCTGGCGACGGTCTCGGCGCGCTCGACCTTGGCCACGATCTTGGCGTTGGAGCCAGCTTCGCGGGCCAGTTCGCGGGCGTAGCGCAGATCATCGCCGCTGCGGGGGAAGGAGACCGCCAGGTAGTCCACGTTCATGCGGGCGGCGGTCTTGATGTCTTCCTTGTCCTTCTCGGTCAGGGCTGGGGCGGAGAGGCCGCCACCTTTCTTGTTGATGCCCTTGTTGTTGGAGAGAGGGCCGGCCACGGTCACCGTGGTGTGGATGCGGGTGCCTTCGACCTGCTCGACCTTCAGTTGCACGCGGCCATCGTCCAGCAGCAGGATGTCACCGGATACCACGTCCTGCGGCAGGCTCTTGTAGTCGATGCCGACCTGCTCCTGGCAGCCTTCTCCCTTGCCGAGGGCGGCATCGAGAATGAACTTGTCACCGATGGCGAGGTAGATCTTGCCATCCTTGAAGGTGGAGACGCGGATCTTGGGGCCTTGCAGATCGCCCATGATGGCCACGTGGCGGCCCAGCTTGGCGGCGATGTCACGCACCTGGTTGGCGCGCTGGATATGATCTTCAGGAGTGCCGTGGGAGAAGTTCATCCGCACCATGTCGGCACCGGCGCGAATGATCCCCTCGAGAATGCCGTCGCGATCGGTCGCCGGACCGAGTGTGGTAACAATCTTTGTACGTCTTGGCATGAAAGACTCCAATGTGAAGTTGATATGACTTGAAATACTGCCCCGTCAAGCATGTGGCATGGCGCCAACTGGCAGGCCATCTGGGTGGCCTTGTTTGATTGAATTTCGATACTACACCAAGCCCGTTGGCATAGACAGTCGGGGGCGGACCCCCGAATGATCAGGAGGAGTGCGGGGTATCAAAGCGGGATTCGCGCAAACCTTCTTTGACTTTCTTCAGGTTTTCGCGAAATTTCATGCCACGGCGCAGGGTAAAACCGGTGGCCAGCACGTCCACCAGGGCGAGCTGGGCGATGCGCGAGGCCATGGGCATGTAGACGTCGGTGTCTTCCGGCACGTCCATGGAGAGCACCAGATTGCATTCGCGGGCCAGAGGAGAGTCCTTGGCGGTCATGCCGATGACGGTGGCATCGTTTTCCCGGGCCAGCGCGGCAATTTCCACCAGGGCCTTGGTGCGGCCGGTGTGGGAGATGAGGACCACCACGTCCCCTTCACTGCTGTTGATGCAGCTCATGCGCATCATGACGATGTCATCGAAGCTCACGACGGGGATATTGAAGCGGAAGAACTTGTTCTGGGCATCCCGGGCGACGGCGGAGGAGGCGCCCAGACCAAAGAAGCTGATCTTCTTGGACTGGGTCAGAATATCGACGCAGCGGTTGATGGCCGAGATGTCCAGGCTGTTCTTGGCGGCATCGAGGCAGGCCATGGTGGATTCGAAGATCTTGGCGGTATAGGTATCCGGGCCGTCTTCCGCTTCCACGTGGCGGTTCACATAAGGGGTGCCGTTGGCCAGGCCCTGGGCCAGGTGCAGCTTGAAATCGGGAAAACCCTTGGTATCGAGGCGACGGCAGAAACGGTTGACGGTCGGTTCGCTCACATCGGCCAGCTTGGCCAGGGTAGCAATGCTGGAGTGAATGGCGGTCTGGGGTGAGGCCAGGATCACTTCAGCCACCTTACGCTCTGATTTACTGAAACTTTCCAGATTGTTCGTAATTTTATCGAGGGTATTCATCATTACCACCAGGCATTTTTGTAATTTAACTTCAGTGTCTGTGCACTAAATTCACAGCTCAAGCAGGTTTCCAGTCTCCGCGATGACTATACAAGACAAGCGCTTATCGGAACTAATCTCGGCCCTGCAAAGTATGACTCATGTCTAATTATTTCGTGTTTTTAGTTGCAAACTTCCATTTGCGTCTTGAAAACGCTTACAAATGTTGCAAAGCAACAACACTGTGAGCGGGCGCACACTTGTCTGCATAAATCGCGCAGCCCGGCTGCGGGCTCGAGTAGTATTGCAGCCAAATAATAATGTCGGGACGGTAAGGGCCGCCCCGAGTCGGTAACGAAGGAGTTTGTTATGCAGCATACCCATGCGCTGGTGGGCGACGTTGGCGGTACCAATGCCCGGCTGGCCCTCTGCGAACTGGCGACGGGCGCCATTTCCCAGGCAAAAACCTATTCGGGGCTGGCCCATCCCAGCCTGGAGGCCGTGGTGCGCCTCTATCTCGAAGAGCACGATGCCACCGTGGGCGAGGCGTGCATCGCCATCGCCTGTCCCATCAATGGTGACTGGGTCGCCATGACCAACCACAGCTGGGAGTTCTCCATCCGCGAGATGCAGGCCAACCTCGGCCTGGCACGCCTGCAGGTGATCAACGATTTCACTGCCGTCTCCATGGCGGTGCCCGTGCTCGGCGAGAGCGATCGCATCCAGCTCGGGGGCGCGGCCCCAGTCGCCGGCAAGCCCATCGCCATCTATGGCGCAGGGACCGGCCTTGGCGTTGCCCACCTGGTGCAGGCCGGTGAGCAGTGGCTGAGCTTGCCGGGTGAGGGCGGTCACGTGGACTTCGCCGCCAACACGGAAGAGGAAGATGCGGTGCTGCAGGTGATGCGCGGCGAGCTGGGCCATGTGTCGGCGGAGCGTTTCCTCTCGGGCCCCGGGCTCGTCAATCTCTATCGCGGCCTGGTCAAATCCGATGGCCGCGAGCCCGAACCCTTTGCCCCCAAGGACATCACCGAGCGCGCGCTGGCGGGGGATTGCCTCGATTGCCGTCGCACCTTGAGCCTGTTCTGCGTGCTCATGGGCCGCTTTGCCGGCAACCTGGCCCTCAACATGGGCACCTTCGGCGGTGTCTACATCGCCGGTGGCATAGTGCCGCGCTTCCAGGAGTTCTTCATCGGATCGGGCTTTCGGGTCGCCTTCGAGGACAAGGGGCGCTTCAAGCCTTATCTCAAAGACATTCCGGTCTTCCTCATCACCCATGAAGGGCCGGGGCTGCTCGGGGCGGGGGCTTATCTGCGCCAGTCCCTCGGGATCCGTCTCTGAGCCTTGCCAGGGTGAACATGGTTCAGTCCCGATTCAGTGACCGGGGCGTAAAGTGAACCTACGTACTCAAGAGGACGGGGCTTCATAGGGAATTGAAACCGGTCTTCATCCGCTGGGTGCGCATTGTCACCTGACAAGCCTGAACTGTTTTACCGGCCCTCGCGGCCGGTTTTTTTATGCCTGCCGTTTCTGCGCGAGCATGGGGGCTGAGGGGAGCGGCAGGCCAGCTTCTGATGGGGGCGCAAGCTCGTCAGCCTCGCTGCCATGTGCTTGGCCTGGTCGAGGTATAAGGAGTGAGACATGGAAAGCACCGGGATGGCAACGCCCGAATGCGGCAGGAGCCAGGTACTGGCTCCTGCGCTGTCAGGGGAGAGTGATGTGGAATCTCGCGCCGCCGAGTGGGGAGTCATCCACCCGGATCTCGCCGCCGTAGCTGTGCACGATTTCGGTCACCACGGCGAGGCCAATCCCCTGGCCGGGGGAGCTGTCAGCCCGCACGCCGCGCTGGAAGATCTGCTGCGATTTGCCGGGGGCGATGCCGGGGCCGTCGTCTTCCACCACGATGAGCAGGCCGCTCTCCCGGTGGCGGACATGAACCCGGATCTCGCTGATGGCGAACTTGCAGGCGTTGTCCAGCAGGTTGCCCATCAGCTCCATCAGATCGCCCTGCTCGCCGTGAAAGAAGACATCGTCGTCAAACTGGAAGCCGGTCTGCAGCTTCTTGTGGCGATAGACCTTGGCGAGGCTGGCCAGCAGCTTCTCGATGAGGGGAACCGGCTCGGTGCCCTTGCTCGCGAGGCGCTTTCGTCCGGTGACGGCGCGGCGCAACTGGTACTGGATGATCTGATCCATGGTGGTGATCTGTTCATTGATGTTGTCATGGATGTCGTGGCCGAGCTTGAGCTCCTGGGCGGTGATCTGGATGAGCGCCAGCCGGGTTTTCAGGCTGTGGGCGAGATCGTTGAGGGCGTGCTGGTAGCGCTGGGTCTGCTGGCGTTCGTTCTCCAGCAACTGGTTGACCGAGCTTGTCAGGGGGGTCAGCTCGCGCTCGTAGTCGTTTGACAGCGCCTCTCGCGTACCGGCGCGGATCTCGTCAATCTGGCGCGCCATGGTGCGCAGGGAGGAGAGGCTCCAGAAACTGGTGAGCAGCAACAGGGCGCCCAGCAGACAGTAGGCGAGCAGCGCCTGGCGAATGCAGCGGTAGAGGTAATCGCGGGTCTGGGCCTGATAGCGCCGGGCGGAATCGACCATCACCACGTAGTAGGTGGTGGGGCCGGCGCCATGATTGCGCAGGAAACGCAGGCTGTAGATGAAGTAGCTCTCGCCGTTCTTGATGGTATGCAGCTTGAAGAAATAGTCCTGATCCAGTCCCCCCAGGTATCTCATCAGATCCCGGCAGATGGTCTCCTTGATGGAGACCACCTCCGGCATGTGCAGGCTGGACCAGCTCAGCACTCCGTCGGCGCGGCAGATCAGGGTGTCGAGATTGGGATCGATGGCATCCGGGGTGAGCTTGCCTAGATCCGTCATGGCGTGGGGCTCCGGCTGCTTGGACGAGAACAACTTGGAGAGGTTCTCCTGCATGCGGACACTGGCTTTCTGGGCCTGCTCCTCGGCATGGCCGAGGTAGAGGATGTAGACGGAGAAGGCCATGATGAGCGCGATGACCAGCATGGCACTCAGCATCAGCTTGAGGTGCAGGGAGCGGCGGATCAGGGCCAGGGGATGCAACATGGCAAGGCGCATCAGCTGCAGGCGAGGTTGAAGATGTAGCCCTGGCGGCGGATGGTGGAGATGGGCTGGATGCTCCCTTCCGGATCCAGTTTTTTGCGAAGCCGGCTCACCATCACCTCGATGGTGTTGGGATCCCCTTCACCATCCCCATAGAGCTGATCCAGCAACTGCTGTTTGGAGACCACCTGACGGGCATTTCGCATCAGGTATTCCAGGATCAGATATTCGAAACTGGTCAGCACGGTGACCTCGCCGGCGATGGTCAGCTCCTTGCGGGAGAGATCCAGCTCGTAGTCACCCGCCTTCACTCTGGGGGAGATGAAGCCGGCGCTGCGGCGTACCAGCGCATTGAGGCGGGCCAGCAGCTCGTCCTTCTGGAAGGGTTTGACCAGGTAGTCGTCCGCCCCGGCCTCCAGTCCTTCCACCTTGTCCTGCCAGTTGCCTCTGGCCGTCAGCACAATGATGGGAAAGGGGATCTGCTGCTCGCGCAGGCGGGTGATGAGCTGAAGGCCATCCATGTCAGGCAGGCCCAGATCGATGATGGCGACATCGATGGGGTAGTCGGCTGCGTAGTGTAGCGCCACCTGGGCATTGTCCGTGCTGTAAACCTGGTTCTGGGCCTCGGTCAACAGCGTGGAGAGGTGGTGATTGAGCAGCTTGTCGTCTTCGACCAGTAGGATTTTCATAAGATGCATGATGATAAGGGTCCAGGCTGTCAATTAGAGGGTCAAGAAGAGGGCGAGTCAATCCGGATCCTACCTTGCCCCCCTGTATCGGGACTGAATCGTGCCTGCCTTTATCCCCGTTCTTGATTTCGCCATGAGCATCAAAGTTCAGAGATGCTTTTCAAGTTAGATGATGGCTTGCTTGCATCTCCATTGGGTCTTAATGAGGCAGGGAGCGACCGTTCTGATCGCATAGCGTTGGGGAAACCTCTTGGTTGAGGCTGACCAGGGAGAGGGTGTTTGCCGACACTAGGTTATGCAGACAGTTGCGCCAATAGATGGTGGGGCATATTGGATTTGACCCCATAGGTCCAGACACTTTTTCCCGCTTAGGGTTGTGATACCCGACTGCGCAGAAATTCCCGTGGT